>DAINCG010000300.1:0-6015 GCA_036732525.1 Pseudomonadota bacterium
GTCGTGTTCACGATATTCGTGAAATAGCCGGTCGTGGCGATGGCCCCGGCGGCGCTCGTGTTGTTGGTGATGGCGCTGTTGACGACGGTCAGGTCGGAGTTGCTGTAGGCCCGGATCGCGCCGCCGCGGCCGGCCGACGTATTCTCGTCAAAGGTCGAATTCAGGATCGCGGCCTCGGCGCCGCTGCGCAGCCGCAGCGCCGCGCCGCCGCCCGCCGTGTTCGCGCCGCTGAAGGTCAGGCTTTCGAGCGACACGCCCCCAACATTGTTCGAAATGTCCAGCGACCGCGCGCCGCCGTTGCCCGACCCGTCGATCGTGACGTCCGCGACGCCGTCGCCGTTGACGTCGCCGTCGATCGTAATGCCCTGGGTCAGCAGCAGCGCGCCGAGCGTGAGATCGACCGCCGTGTTGTTGAGCTCGTCCCCGTCGGCGGCGAAGACGCCCGCGTCGAAGACGATCCGGTCCCCCGCCGCCGCCGCCGCGATCGCGTCGCGCAGGGAAACGTCCCCCACGCCGACGCCGTCGTTCTCGTCGACAGTCGTGTTCACCGTAAACGTCGCCATGTCAGGCTCCCGGCAATGGATCGTTCGTCGCTCGTCGTCCGCCGCCAGCCCACCGGCGCGCCGTAAGAGTAAAGGCCGCTTCTATTGAGCACAAACAAGTTCGGCAAAAAAAATTGCGGCGCGCATCACATGTTCGCCCCACATGAGCGCTCGTGCAGTTACGCGGTCGCGAAATTGCCGTTTTCGGTTTCATCATGCGAGCATTCCATCGGGCGCGGCCGTCGGCGGGGGGCGGATGGACTATTTTCTGCCTTTGCTGGTCAGCGGGCTTTTATCCGGCGCGGTCTACGCCGTCGTCGGCGCGGCGTTCGTCGTCGTCTACCGGGCCTCTTCCGTGCTGAATTTCTCGCTCGGCGAATGGGTCAGCCTGGGGGCGCGTCTGACCGGGGTCGGCGTCCAGACGGCCGGCCTGCCCTTGCCGGTCGCCATTCTGGCCGCGCTCGCGCTGCTGACGGCGGTTGCGGCGGCATTCAATCGCTTCGTCGTCAGCCGGCTGATCGGTCGGCCGGTGGTCGCTGTCGTGATGGCCACGCTGGCGCTCGGCGTGTTGATGCAGGCCGGCGCGCGCTTCGCCGTCGGGGGCCTGCCGGACGAGATCCCCTTTCCGCTTGCGGACGCCGCCTGGCATGTCGGGCCGCTTGTCCTGCCGCCGGCGCGGCTGATCGCGAGCGGTACGGCGATCGTGCTGCTGACTGCGACGGTCGCGTTCTTTCGCTTCGCCCGATCCGGCCTCGCGATTCGCGCGCTCGCGGACGATCCGCAGGCCGCCGCGGGCAGCGGCATCGCCGTCGTTCGTTACCTGACGCTCGCCTGGGCGATCTCGGCGGCGCTCGCCGTCGCGGGCGGCGTGCTCTGGCGGATCGATGGGCTCGGCGGGTTCAGCATGGCGCTGGTGCTCGCGAAGGTCCTGCCCGTCGTCGTGATCGGCGGCCTGAATTCCTTCGGCGGCGCGCTGGTCGCCGCAGCGCTCGTCGGCGTCGCCGAGAGCCTGGCGGCCGGCTATCTGGATCCTATGCTGGGGGCCGGATTCAGCGGCGTCGTCGCAGCCAGCCTGGTCATCGTGATGCTCTGCATCCGGCCGAACGGCCTCTTCGGCGCGGCGCCCGTCGCCCGCGTCTGAGGGCCGCGCTCAGACGAAGGCGAGCACGCGTTTCGGCGTCTCGACCATGATCGCCCGGATTTCCGTCTCGCTGAAGTCGCGTTCGCGCATCAGCGGCAGAACGTTCCGGAAGATGTGGCCGTAGCCGTGGCCGCCCTTCTCCTGCAGGCGGCTGACATAGCAGATGTCGTGGCTGATCACGATCTGGTCCAGATGGCCCCGCTCGATCAGCGCGCGGATGTGCCGGAGACGCACGGCGTCGTTCGGCATGTCGATTTTCGGATTGGCGCCGTAGTAGCTGGACTCCTGGCCGAAGAGGTCGAATTCGATCACGCAGCCCGTATCCGCGAGCCGGAACAGCCGGTCATGGTCGAAGATCGTGCGGTCGATGTGGCTCATGACGATCCGCTCCGCGGCGCCGCCGTTGGCGCGGACGAAGTCCATCACCTCCTGGGGCTGGTCGTCATCGCGGCCCGGATGCACGTTCACGGCCGCGCCCGTTTCCGTCTGCGCGATCAATGCGGCCTGCATCACCCGCTTCTCGAGGTCGGTCCAGGGCGCCTGGCAGCCGATCTCGCCGATCATGCCGGCGACGACGTTCGTGCCCCACGCGCCGTCAAAGACCTGTGCGATCATTTCCGATGCGAAATCGTCGACGGTCCGCTCGCGGTTCGTCTCCGGCTGGTACTCGTCGACATATTGCCCGCAGCCCATGACGATGTGGACGCCGGTCTCCCGGGAAATCCGTTGCAGGCCTTCCGGATCGGGGCTGAGGCCGCCGGAGCTCAATTCGACGATGGTTCCGCCGCCCGCGTCGCGCATGTAGCCGACCTCGCGGGTGGCGAGCTCGACATCCTTGGAAATCAAGTTGCGGGGAACCTTCGTCCGACCGTAGTTGGTCTCGTGGTAATTGCAGAGGCAGAGCATTGGGCCCTGGTCCTGCATCTGGGCCAGAAGCGGCGGTCGGATGTCCCAGACGAGATGCTCGTGCATCAGCGTCTGGCCGAGCACGTCCGGCGCGACGGGCCCCAGCACCGTCTGAACCTTACCCTGAAGGGCCGCCCGTTCCGACCGCATCAGCGGGCCCCGGCGGGGCGACGCGCCCCGGACCCGAGAGCGCGGCGACATCGCAGGCTATCCTGGCGGCGAAGCGGCCAACTGGCGTCCGACATGCGGTTCAGTCTCCGAGGCGACGGCCGGCCGAGTATCGCATGCCGCCCGGCCGCCGCCAATCGCCGCCCGACGATCGGCCCTTATGACGACAGGCCGTCCGGCCCGTCCGCCGTCGCGAACTTGCCGCCTTTGCCGACGGAACTGCTGATCCGCTTCGCACCGCCGGATATGACGTCGAGCGCGTCCTCTTGGATGGTCTCGGGCGTCTTCGTCTGGGTCGCAGGCGTCAACTTCTTCATCATCGTTCTCCCTCATCGGTGCGGGAGATCTGGTCCTGCGGACGTCAATGCGCGAGCGACCGCCGTCACCTTCGGACATCGCTATTCCATCGGCGGGAAGCGCTCGAACTCCGGCAGTTCGTGCATCGTCTTCGACCACGATATCCGGTCGGCCGTCTGAATATGGACGCTTGGCGGCAACGCGGCGGGATCGTCGAGCGTCGCGATCTGGACGTCGATCATGCCCGGCAGCACGACGCTGTTGACGAAGAACAGGCCGGCGCCGCAGTCGGCACAGAAGTGCCGGCGCCCGTCGGCGGACGATTCGTAGACTTTCGCGGCGCCCTTCACGACCTTGACCGCTTCTTCCGGGAACATTCCCCAGGCGACCAGCGGCGCTCCCGCCGCCCGCCGACAGTCCGTGCAGTGACAGAGCGCCCGATGCAACGCCTCCCCCTCGATTTCATACCGCACTGCGCCGCAGTGACAGCCGCCAGAAAGTGCCATTGTCGCCTCCTCGAAATAAGGAACAAAAAAAGAACAAACTCCTCTTACGCGCCCATAAATGGGCGGTCAAGCCCAGTATGGATCACCCTGCCGACGCATCGACCAGGCCCGCACGCGACAAGATACGCGTCGGTCACCCGGTGACGCAGACGGCCAAAGGCGCAACATCGCGCATGCGACGGACGAGCACCCCGGCGCGGCGCGCGCCGTAGCCGCGTGTCGGCGACCATTCGCGCGGATTCGGCAGAACCGCCGCGATCGCCGCCGACTGGCGGCGCGTCAAGCCGGCCGGGGAGCTGCCGAAATAACGGTCCGCGGCAGCAGCGAAGCCGAACGTGCCGCGCCCGGTCTCTACGACGTTCAGGTAGAGTTCGACGATGCGGCGCTTCGGAAGCAGGAGTTCGACCGCAGGCGTCCAGAGCGCCTCCAGGCCTTTTCGCGCCCAGCCACCGCCGGGCCATAGAAAGAGATTGCGCGTCAGTTGCATTGAAATCGTGCTGGCGCCGCGCAGGCGTTCGCCGGCGCGCGCCTCGTCGATCGCATCGCCGATCGCGTCCCAGTCGAAGCCGGCATGTTCGCAAAAGCGGTTGTCCTCGGCGGCGATCACCGCGAGCGCCGCATGCGCCGGCAGTTCGTCGAGGGAGGCCCAGGACCGTTCCGCCCCGTCGCCTTCGATGCTGCGGATCAGCATCAGCGGCGTGACCGGCGGCGGCGCGACGCGGTAGATCAGGATGAGGGAGATTGGCGCCAGGAACATCACGCCGACAGCCGCCGCCGCGATCCGAACCAGGCGGCGGCGGGCGAAAGCGCGTCGAAAGCGCGGCAGGCGCAGCATGTATGGCTCCCGCGGCCGGGCGGCCGCCCACGACGGCGCGTCGGATATCGGCCCGTTGTGCGGTTCATGCAACCCGTACCGGCGCGCCCGACGGCTCCGGCGCCTAATCCTGAGCCAATATCAGATGTTTGGCGGTCGAAAATTTACGCATGCCGCGAAGGATCGCGCCGTCGGTTGGCACTTTGGGCCGGCATACTCGCTGCATTCGGACTGGCATGCCCGTTGCACAGGGGGCCATAAGGGCGGACCTGCGACCTCGGGCGGCTTAGACATCGTCGGTCGCGCGGTCTAGGGTTTGGCCGTGTCTGAAATGAATAACGACGGAGGCGATTGGACGATGAAGGCATTGAAGACCGCGCTCTTGGCCGCGGCTGGTCTGGCGATGGCGTCAAGTCCGGCTTTGGCGGACAAGGACGACGACACTCTGGTCTGGGTGACGACCTTCGAACCCCCGACCTATAACTACTACGACCAGACGCTCCGCGAGGGCACGATCCTCTCCCGCCATATCTGGGACAGTCTCTACTGGCGCGACCTCGACACGGGCGAATACGTCCCGCACCTCGCGACCAAGATCGAATACGCCGATCCGAAAACGATCGACATCACGCTCCGCGAAGGCGTGACGTTCCATAACGGCGAGAAATTCGACGCGGACGACGTAGTCTACACGCTGACCATGGTCAACGACCCCGAGAACAAAATGGCGAACCGGAATCCGGTCCGCTGGATCTCGAGCGTCGAGAAGACAGGCGAATATTCGGTCCGCCTGAAGCTCGATGAAATCTTCGCGCCGGCGATCGAATATCTTTCGACCTCCGTCGTGATGTACCCGAACGAGTACTACCAGGAGGTCGGCAAGGACGGTTACGGACGCGCGCCGGTCGGCACGGGCCCGTACAAGGCCGCCGAAGTTGTGCCGGGAAAGCGTCTCGTGCTTGAGAAGAACGAGAACTATTTCGGCGGCGGCAAAGGCCAGCCGCATATCGGCAAGGTCGTGATGCGCTTCATTCCCGAAGCCAACACGCAGATCGCCGAGCTGCTCTCCGGCAATGCCGACCTGATCTGGCGTCTCTCGAAGGAGCAAGGCGAGAAGCTGAGCGGACGCGACGGCATCAACGTCGTCGCCGGCGAAACGATGCGGGTCGGTTACCTGCAGTTCGACAGCTCCGGCAGCAGCGGCGAGTCGCCGCTGACCAACCAGAAGGTCCGGCAGGCGATCAGCTATGCGATCAACCGGCAGGCCATCGTCGAGAACCTCATGGGCGGCGGCCAGGTGATCAACCTCGCCTGCTATCCGACGCAGTTCGGCTGCGAATCCCCGGACGCGCCGATCTATAACTACGATCCCGAAAAGGCGAAGGCCCTTCTGGCGGAGGCTGGATATCCCGACGGCTTTGAGATCGACTTTTATGCCTATCGGAACCGCGATTTCGCGGAAGCGATGATGGGCTTCATGAGCCAGGTCGGCATCAAGGCCAACTTGCAGTGGATGAAGTACTCTGCGCTCCGCGATAAGGTGCGCAACGATGAAGTGCCGTTCAACTTCATGACCTGGGGTTCCGGGTCGGTGAACGACATCGCGAACATCACCGCCTACTTCTTCGATGGCCGGGCCGA
>DAINCG010000301.1:0-5998 GCA_036732525.1 Pseudomonadota bacterium
GGGCCGGAGATTGCAGACGGACGCGGTGAAGGCCGGGAAGGGGTGCAGGTCCTCCCCGAACTTCTCCAGGCTCAAGGGCTGGACGTGATATTGCAGGTTCGGCGTCTCGCGGGACGGGTCGGACTTCGCGAAGCAGCCGAGCTGGCTCGGCGCCATGGTGAGCGGCCCCCGCCGGAAGAGCGCGTATTCGAGGCCCATGCCGGCCTTGCCGATCAGCGAATTCGCCCGCTCGTTCAATGTCTTGACGCCATGAACCTTGTAGGCGAGCCGCACTTGCAGGTGATCCTGGAGATTGCGGCCGATCCCGTCGATGTCCGCGACCGTCTCGACGCCGATCTCGCTCAGCCACTGGACGGGGCCGAGGCCGGAAAGCTGCATCAGGTGCGGCGAGCCGATCGAGCCGGCGGCCAGCACCGCCTCCCCCCGCACCTCGGCGCGCTTGGGCGCGGCCGCGGGACCGTCGCCTTCCGCGAACAGCACGGCGGTCACGCGGCCGTCCCGCACCTCCAGCCGTTCGGCGTGGGCGCGGGTCTGGATCTTGAGGTTCGGGCGGTTGCGGATCGGGTTCAGGAACGCCTTGGAGGCGTTCCAGCGCACGCCCCGGCGCTGGTTGACGTGGAAATAGCCCACGCCCTCGTTGTTGCCGCGGTTGAAGTCGTTCGTCGCGGGGATGCCGGCCTCGACGGCCGCGTCCCGGAATGCGTCCAGGATTTCCCAGGAAAGCCGCGGCTCCTCGACGCGCCATTCGCCGCCGGCGCCGTGCAGGTCGTCCTTGCCGGCGTGGAAGTCTTCCGTCTTCTGGAAATAGGGCAGCACGTCGTCCCAGGACCAGCCGACCGCGCCGAGCTGGCGCCAGCCGTCATAGTCCCGGGCCTGGCCGCGCATGTAGATCATGCCGTTGATCGAGGAGCAGCCGCCCAGCACCTTGCCGCGCGGATAGTCGAGCGCGCGGCCATTCAGACCGGGCTCCGCGACGGTGCGGTAACGCCAGTCCGTCCGGGGGTTCATCATGGTGTAGAGGTAGCCGACGGGAATGTGGATCCAGATCCAGTCGTCCTTGCCGCCCGCCTCCAGCAGCAGCACGCGGACATCGGGATCGGCCGAGAGCCGGTTCGCCAGAAGGCAACCCGCCGTGCCGGCGCCGACGACGACGTAGTCGAACGCGCCGATGCTTTCTCGTTCGCTCATGCTTCCCCCTTCGCGCCGGCTCTATGGCCTGCCTATACTCCTCATAATGAACCTAAGGGGGAACGCGCGACGATGGAATGGGTCGAGGCGAATGGCGCCGTGTTTCGGACGGAGCGGGTCGGCGGGGGATCGGGTCATCCACTGCTGCTGATCCACGAGCTTGGCGGCGACATGACGAGCTGGGATCCCGCATTGGCCGCCGGCCTCTGCGACAAGCGCCCCGCGCTCCGCTTCGACTGGCGCGGCAGCGGCATGTCGGAGAAGATCCGCGGCCCCTTCACCATCGACGACATGTGCGCCGACATCGCGGGCGTGCTCGACGCGACCGGCTTCGGCGACGGAAAGCCCGTCGACATCATCGGCATCGCCCTCGGCGGCGGCGTCGCCATCGGCCTCGCCGCCCGCTATCCGGACCGCATCCGCCGCATGGTCGCGACCAGCCCCGCCACCGGCGGCGCGCCCGCCGCCCGCGAACGCATGCTGGAACGCGCCAAGGGCGTGGAGCAGAA
Source organism: Pseudomonadota bacterium (assembly GCA_036732525.1). Lineage (GTDB taxonomy): Bacteria > Pseudomonadota > Alphaproteobacteria > Bin95 > Bin95 > VMCJ01. The sequence goes on from DAINCG010000301.1 coordinate 1,698, forward strand.
CGGCATGCGGCCCTATTGCGAGGCGAGCCACAACCTCTCCTTCGCCGAGCCCTTGCGGAAAGACCCGGCGCTCTACGCCTGGTACCGCAAGAAGTGGATCGCCCAGGACCCGTCCAGCTTCGCCGCCCACAACCGCATGCTGGCGGACATGGACGAGAGCCCGAACTACGGGAAGATCAAGGCCGAGAGCCTGGTGCTCTCCGGCACGCACGACCCGCTGCGCACGCGTCAAGGAGATCGCCGCCGGCATCCCGGGCGCCCAGTACGAGGAGCTCGACACCGGCCACTTCATGCACGTCCAGACGCCGGAGCTCTGCGCCCGGCGCGTCGCCGAATACCTGGATTCCTAAAGAGGACAGAGCCCATGAACGACACCTACGAACTCTACGCCATCAAATACGGCTCCGTCCTGAACCGTCCGATGAGCGAGAACTTCATCGGCGGCGATCCGCACGACATGTCGAAGCACCTGGACTACTTCATCTGGGTCGCGACGAATTCGGAGCGGACCTTTGTCATCGACACCGGCTTCAACCACGAGGTGGCAAAGCTGCGCGGCCGCAAGATCGACCGTCTGCCGCGGGAGGGCCTCGACCTGCTCGGCATCGACGCCGGCAAGGTCGAGGACGTCATCATCACCCACCTCCACTACGACCACGCCGGCACGTTCAGCGACTTCAAGAACGCCCGCCTGCACCTGCAGGACAGCGAGATGGCGATGGCGACCGGCCGGTGCATGTGCCACGCGCCGCTCCGCCTGCCCTATCACGTCGAGGACGTCTGCGAGATGGTCCGCAAGGTCTATGCGGAGCAGGTCGACTTCCACGACGGCGACGCCGAAATCGCGCCGGGCGTCAGCGTGCATCTCTGCGCCGGCCACGCGGCAGGCATGCAGTCGGTCCGGGTCAAGACGAAGCGCGGCTACGTCATGGTCGCGTCGGACGCGACGCATTTCTACATGAACTTCAAGGACAAGAAGCCCTTCCCGATCCTGGTCAGCCTGCAGGAGATGCTGGAAAGCTGGGCGAAGCTCCGCCGGCTCGGCGACTCGATCGACCACGTCATTCCGGGCCATGACCCGGCGGTGCTGGAATACTATCCCGCGGCCGATCCGAAGCTCGAAGGCGTCGTCGCCCGGCTGGACGTCGCGCCCAAGGTCTCGATCGCATGACAGACTGGACCGACCGCCGGCGCCGCTTCCGCGCCGTGATCGAAGGCGACCGCTGCGTCCATCCGGGCTCCGTCTACGACCCGATGACCGCCCGCATCGCCCAGGAGATCGGCTTCGAGGTCGGCATGCTGGCGGGTTCGACCGGCTCGCTGACCGTGCTTGGCGCGCCGGATATCATCGTGCTGACGCTGACCGAATTCGCCCAGCAGGCGCTTCGCATCAACCGCGCGGCCGAGATCCCGCTGATGGTCGACGCCGACCATGGTTACGGCAACGCCATGAACGTCATGCGGACGGTGCAGGAACTGGAGACGGCCGGCGTCTCCGGCCTCTCGATCGAGGACACCGTGCTGCCCCGCCCCTTCGGCGAGCCGAAGCCCGTCATGCACAGCCTGGACGAGGGCGTGGGCAAGATGAAGGCGGCTATGGCGGCGAAGCAGGACCCGGCGCTCGTCGTCGCCGGCCGCACCAGCGCCGTCGCCATCGCGGGCCTGGAAGAAGGCGTGAAACGCGCCAAGGCCTATGAGGCGGTCGGCGTCGATGCGCTCTTCATGGTCGGCGTTTCGACCCGTGCGGAACTCGATGCGATTTCCGAAGCGACGACGCTGCCGCTGATCCTGGGCGGCGCCACGCCGGAGCTGGAGGACAAGGACTATCTCTCCGCCCGCCGCGTCCGCATCGCGCTCCAGGGCCACCAGCCGATCATGGCGGCGGTCGAGGCCGCGCGGGCGACCTTGCAGGCGCTCCGCGACGGCGTGAAGCCCCGCGACCTCGGCGGCCTGCCGGGCAAAGAAACCGTTCGCGTCGCGACCCGGTCGGACGCCTACGACGCCTGTACCCGCGACTTCCTGGGAGACGGCTGATGGACAGACAGGCGTTCGAAGCGAGCCTCAAGGACGACGCCCCGCCCGCGGCGGCGTCGACGCCGCTCAAGGCGATGTGGCACGCCGCGAAGGACGAGTGGGAAACAGCCCACGGCCTCGCCCAGTCGGACGATTCGGCGGAATCCGCCTGGGTCCACGCCCACCTCCACCGCATCGAAGGCGACCTCGACAACGCCGGCTACTGGTACAACCGCGCCGGCCGCCCGAAGTCGGACGCGCCGCTGAAGGACGAGTGGGCGGAGATCGTCGGGGCGTTGGCCGGCAGCTGAGCGTCAAGCTGCCGCCGTGTTCCCAATCTCGCGGGCGACGGTGACGAAGGCTTCGATGACGCGGTCGATCTGGTCCGGCGTGTGCGCGGCGGAAACCGAACAGCGGAGCAGGCTCTTGCTGTTCGGCGTGCCGGGCGGGATCGCCAGGTTGACGTAGACGCCGGCCGCCAGAAGCGCGTTCCAGAAGACGGCGGCGCGTTCCGGGTCGCCCATGTCGGCGGCGACGACGGGGCTCGCCGGCGCGAACAGGCGGAAGCCCGCGGCCGAAAGGCCGCCATGCAGGCGGCGCGCGTTCGACAAGAGCTTGTCGCGAAGCTCCGGCCGCGCCTGAATCTGCTTCAAAGCCGCGCGGGTCGCCTGGATGCTCGCGGCCGACGAGGAGGCCGTGAACATATAGGCGCGGGCCGCGACGCGGAGCAGCGGGAACTTCGGGTGGTTCGAGACGGCGAAACCGCCGATGCCGGCCAGGCTCTTTGAAAACGTGCCGACAAGGACGTCCGCGCCGTCGAGCACGCCTTCGGCCTCCGCGACGCCGAGGCCCTTCGCGCCGAATACGCCGAAGGAATGGGCTTCGTCGACGACCAGGTAGGCGTTGTGCTTCCGCTTGACCTCGACGAACTCGGCCATGGGCGCAACATCGCCGAACATGCTGTAGAGGCCTTCGACGATGACCATCTTGTTCGAGGCGGCTGCGTCCGTCCGGGCAAGGCGCCGGTCGAGCGAGGCCGGATCGTTGTGCGCGAAGCGAATGACCTCGGCGCCGGAAAGCTTGCAGGCGTCGTAGATGCTGGCGTGGCAGTCGGCGTCGATGAAGATCTGGTCGTTCGGCCCGGCGAGGCCGGCGATCACCGAGAGGTTCGCCTGGAATCCGGTCGTGAAGACGATCGCCGAATCCATGGCGAAGTGCGCCGCCATCTCCGCTTCGAGCGCCTTGTGCGGGCCGTAGGTGCCGTTGGCGATGCGCGAGCCGGTGGTGCCCGCGCCATACTCCGCCACGCCGGCCTGGGCGGCGGCGATCACGTCCGGATCGAAGGTGAGACCCAGATAGTTGTTGGTGCCGGCGAGAATGATCTCGCGATTGCCGATCATGCCGAGCGTCGGCGAGACGATGCGGTCGAATGCGACGCCGAACGGATCGGCGCCGTCGGCCGTCAGATCCGCATAGGCGGATTCGAGCGGCTTGAACTTGTCGAACAGATCCATCGGTCAGGCGGCGCGGGCGCGAGCGACGACCTCGACGAATTCGCCCACGGTGCGGACCTCGCTCAACATGTTGATCGGGATGGAAATATCGTAGCGGTCCTCGACCATCAGCACGAAATCCATGACCGCGACCGAATCGACGTTCAGGTCCGCGTTGAAATCGGTGTCCGCATTGATGTCGACGCCGTTCTTGTTCAGGCCAGCCAGCATTTCGCTGACTTCCTGCAGCAACACGGGGGCATCGGTCGCGGCGTTCGCCGTGGTCATATCCGCTCTCCCTTGGCGCTCCGGGCCCGGCCAGTCCAGACTCGAAGGCAAGACGCGCCTATCGGCGGCGCTCTCTATACCACGCAAGCGTCTGGCTGAAACCCGACGCGAGCGAAACTTCAGGGGACCAATCCGGCGGCCGACGGGCCGGATCCGCCAGCCAGTCGCCCGCCAGAATTTCGCGCGCCTTGCCGCGGGCAAGGAGGGGCGTGGCGATCCCCGTCCATGCCGCGAGCGAGCCGAGCGCGCCAAGCGCCCGGATCGCGGGCGCCGGGACCTTGAGCGTCCGCATGGGACGCCCGGCGGCCGCTTCAGCCGCCGCCCTGAGGTCCGCCCAGCTGTGGCCGCTCGCGCCGTCGTCGAACTCGAACGTCGGCCCGTCGACCGCCGCGCCGCGCCCGGCGGCGAGGATCGCGCGCGCCGCGTCGTCCACGTAAATCATTGCGAAGCGCGCCGACGCCGGCCCGAGCATGGGGACGAGGCCGCGACGGATCGCGTCGAAGAGCG
>DAINCG010000302.1:0-510 GCA_036732525.1 Pseudomonadota bacterium
GACGCCGCGCTCCGCGACCTCGCCTATGAGGCGACGGCCCGCGGCCGCTTCTGGGAGAAGCCGGACGTCCGACGCCTGTTCGGCCGGGGGCGGGGCCTTTCCGTCCTGTTCGCCGGGCCGCCGGGCGCGGGCAAGACCATGGCCGCCCAAGTGCTGGCGCGGGAGATCGGCGTCGAGGCGTTCCGCATCGATCTCGCGTCGATCACCAGCAAGTATATCGGCGAGACCATCCGCAACATGCGCGACCTGTTCAGCCGCGCCGCCGGCGTCGACGCCGTGCTGCTGTTCGACGAGGCGGACGCGCTCTTCGCGAACCGGACGGAAGTCAAGGACTCCCGCGCCCGCCACGCCAACGCCGACACGGGCTACCTGCTGCAGCAACTCGAAGCCTTCGAGGGGATCGCGGTGCTCGCGACCAACAAGAAGGCGAACATCGACGCCGCCTTCATGCGCCGGCTGCGCTACGTCTTCGACTTCCCGCGCCCCGACGCGGCGGAGCGGCGTCGTCTC
>DAINCG010000302.1:584-5986 GCA_036732525.1 Pseudomonadota bacterium
CGCTCGACCGGATGGCGGACGGGCTGGAACTGACCGGCGCGCAGATCAAGGGCGCATTGCTCGCAGCCTATTTCGTCGCCCAACGCCGCGGCGCGGCGACGGTGGGGGCGGCCGACATCGTGATCGGCGTCGAGCGCGAACTCGCCAAGGAAGGCCGCGTCCTGTCCGGCGCGGAGCGGAGGAGGCTCGTCGCCGATGCCTGACCGGAGCGCACGAAATTCACTGGCCCAGGCCATGGCTTCGATCGGCGCGGTCGCGGTGCGCGGACAGCCCGCGGACGCCGCGCTCGGTCGGCGCATCGCCGAAGGCGTGGCGGCCGGGCTGGCGGAGATGTCCTGGTCCGGCGACCGGGCGATCGGGACGCTCCGGTTGACGCTGCCGGCCGACCCGAGCGCCTCCGACATCCGCGCCGCGCTCGCCCGCAGCCTGGGAGGCCACGATGGCTGAGACCGGCTATACGCGAAGTCCGAAGATCGCCAAGGGCGCGCTCGTCCAGCTTCTGCCGGACATCATCGGCGTGATCCCGAACATCATCGTCTTCCAGTACAACCCGGAGAAAATCACCCGGAAGCTGACGCCCTGGGACCCGTTCAACGTCGACCAGAGCGGGCGCGGCAGCCAGGCGCCGCTCACCCAGCCCTTCGACGTCCGGGAGGAGTTCGATCCGTTCGTGATCGAACTCGACGCGACCGACGATCTGGAGGACGGCGCGCCGCTCGCGACCGCGACCGGGATCGAGACGCGGCTGGCCGCGCTCCGCAAGCTGACCCAGGCTTCGGAAGGGCTGATCGGCGACCTGATCGAAAGCGCCAAGTCGCTGGTCGGGCAGGGCGACGACTCCGCCAAGCGACCGACCGTCGCGCCGATCCTGCTCGTGTTGGGGCCGCGCGTGATCCTGCCGGTCCGGGTCAAGAAGTTCAGCGTCGAGGAGACGCTGCACAGCCCCGCCTACTACCCCCTCCACGCCAAGGTGACGCTCGGCCTGGAGGTGATGACGCCGGATGTCTTCCGCGCGCAGGAAGACATCCCCTCCAAGATCGCGATCGCGGCCTACCAGGCGACCCGCCTGCAGGAAGACGCGAACGCGCTGCTGAACACGGCGAACGCGGTCGATTCGATCCGCGCGATCCTGCCGTTCTGAGCGAGGCAAGCCGATGGCCATTTTCGACCGCAAGAGCCGCTACATCGCCAACGCCAAGACCTATCAGACGACCGACGCGCGCGGCCGCACGGTGACGGCGCTGACCCCGGCGGAAAAGCCCGTGCAGACGCCGCGCGGCGAGCACCGCCGCCGGGACGGGCAGCGCCTCGACCATCTCGCGAACTTCTATCTGGGCGACCCGCTCGGGTTCTGGCGCCTGGCCGAGCATGGCGACGTCATGCTGCCCGACGCGCTGGCCGAGACCGACGTCGTCGACATCCCGAACCGGAACTAGGACGAAAGCAGGGCCATGGGCTTCGGCGCCATCATCACGACCGGGGACGGCAACACGCCGCTGGCGGGCGATCTCGCCGGCGCGGTCGCGGAGGCGCGGGTCGAGCAGCCGCTCGACGGGCCGGCGCAGTTCGCCGTGCGCTTCATCGACGACCTCCGCGACGGCCGCCCGCTGGTTGCGAGCGACGCCCGCCTCGCGATCGGCACGATCCTCAGCATCCTGGTCGAGATCGATGGCGACCTCGTCTGCCTGGCGCGCGGGCCGATCACCGACCATCGGAGCCAGGTGAAGCTCGGCGGTCCCGGCACGTCCTTCGACGTGCTCGGCCTCGACCGGCTGGCCCTGCTCGACCGGACCTGCGTCGTCCGAAGCTGGACCGGCCGGGCGTCCGACGCCGCGCGCGCCATCCTCGCCGGGACCTTCGACGCCGTCGAAATCGAGGATACGCCGCGCATCTTCGAGTCCGGCGGCGACACGCTGAACCAGCGCACGACCGACCTGGAATTCCTGCAGGGCGTCGCCCATCGCAACAACCTGCATCTCTGGGTCGGCTACGAAGCCCGGCGCGCGGCGCTGACCGGGGCGATCGAAATCACGGAGACGGCGAACCTCGCGTCCTCGCCCCGGCGGCCGGAAGGCGCCCTCGGCGCGCTCGCGGGCCTGGTCTCGTTGCTGCCGACGTCGTCGGTCGAGCTTCGCGTGCATACGCCGAACGAGCAGACCGTCACCGCCTTCGAGATCAACATCGATAGCCGGCGGCCCAGCCGCTACGAAGCCGGTTCGATGGCGCGGTCGGACGGCGCGCCGGTGACGACGATGGCCGACGACCCGCAGCCGCCCGCCGGCGACGGGACCGTGCGCCTTGGCGACCTCGGCGGAACGCCGCGCGACCTTTGCATGGTCGGCAGCGGCGACCCGACGGAGACGCAGACGCGGGCGGAGGCTGCGCTGACCGAGGCCGGCTGGTTCCTGCAGGCGAAGGCCAGCACGTCGACCCACCTGCTCGGCGGCGTGCTGCAGGCCCACGACATCGTCCGCGCGGTCGGCGTCGGCCCGACGCTCGGCGACACGGCATTCCGGGTCAGGAGCGCCGTCCACGTCATCACCGCCGCCCATCACATGATCGACGCCGAGCTCGATTCGAACAGCCTGGGAGCCCTCTGACATGAACCAGCCCGCTCCGACCGGCTATCTCCGCGGCCGCGCCGCCTATTTCGGCAAGTATCGCGGGCGCGTCGTCAACAATGTCGATCCGAGGCGGCTCGGCCGCCTTCAGGTGGTCGTGCCGGCCGTGCTGAACGCCGTCGAAGTCTGGGCGACGCCCTGCACGCCCTATGCGGGGCCGGACGTCGGCTGGTTCGTCATGCCGCCTGTGGGCGCAGCGGTCTGGGTCGAGTTCGAAGGCGGCGACGTCGACCACCCGATCTGGGCCGGCTGCTTCTGGACCGACAATGCCGGCCCGCCGGAAGGCGGCGCCGACCCGAACATCCGCGTGCTGAAGACGGAGCGGGTCACCATCAAGGTCGACGACAACCGCGGCCAGATCGAAATCACGACCGCCGGCGGCTCGCGGCTGAAGCTGACCGGTTTCGACGCCGAACTCTCGTCCACCACCGTCACCTGCGAATCCGCGAACGGGAAGGCGGTCTTCTCCGCCGCCGGCGTCGACGTGAACGACGGCGCGTTCACGGTGATCTGAAGGAGCGCTCGCCATGCCAGGACCGGTCCACAGCCTCGCCAGCGGGATTGTCGACGTGCTCGGCGTCCCGGCGGTCGCGAAGGTCTCGCCGAACCTCCGCGCAATGACGCCGACGGGACCGATCAGCACCGTCGCGGACGTCGTGACGTTTCCGGGCGTCGTGCCGCCGTTCACGATCACCGGCCTCTGGACGACGCCGAACGCGCGGACGCTCGCCGGCGGCGTGCCGACGATTTCGCAAGGCGCTGCAGGCGTCTGCTTCAACGTCGTCGGCGTGCCGACCTCGCCGATGACGATCCTGGTCGCGGACGCGCGGGTCATCTCGCAATAGGGGACGGGCGATGGCGGACGACATCTTCCAGGCGATCCACTACCCGATCGCGATTTCCGCGTCCTCCGGCCGGCTGCGGCAGGAAACCGACTATGCCGCCTATATCCGCCAGCTCATCCGGCAGGTGTTGCTGACGGCCCCCGGGGAGCGGATCAACCGGCCGGAGTTCGGCGCCGGCGTCCGCCGTCTCGTGTTCGCGCCGCTGAGCACGGCGAGCGCGTCGCTCGCCCAGACGACCGTCTTCCAGGCGCTCAACGCCCAGCTCGACAGCCTGATCCGGGTCGAGGACGTGCAGGCCGCGGCGACCGAACCCGGCCGGCTCGACATCACCGTGACCTACATCCTGCGCGCCCGCGGCGAGCGCCAGTTCCTGAACGTGGAGGTCGCGCTCTGATGGCCGACCAGGACCGCAAAGCCCTGATCTGCGCGCAGTCGCCGTCGGCCGTGACCGGCATCGACTTCGTGCGGGTGGTCGATCCGACCGACCAGCGGCGGCTGGAGGTCTATTTCCTGATCGACCCGGACGCGCTCGACCAGAACCCGTTCGACATCCTGGCCGATCCGCCGGCAGGTTTCGCCCGCATCGAGTCCGAGACCGACGATACGTCGGTCGAGATCGCCAACCTCGCCTGGGACCAGGTTCAGGACGCCCAGGGGACCCTGCGCACCGTCCTGGTCGTCGACGTGGAAGAGCCGGGCGGCTTCCAGTTCTACCGGCTGACCCTGACCGATCCCGCGAGCCCGAGCCGCATCGACCGGTTCTTCAACGCGACGCTCTTCTCCTTCAAGCAGGGCTGCCCGTCGCCCGCGGATTGCGCGGCGGACCCGGACTGCCCGCCGCCGACGCGGGTCGACTGGCCGGTTGACTATCTGGCGCGGGACTTCGAGAGCTTCCGCAACGCGCTCCTGGACTTCTCGGCCGAGCGCTATCCGGACTGGCAGGAGCGCATTCCCGCCGATGTCGGCAGCATGCTGGCGGAACTGATGGCGGCGCTCGGCGACGAGTTCAGTTACATCCAGGACCGCTACAGCCGCGAGGCCTATCTGGAGACGCTGAGCCAGCGGCGCTCGCTCGCGGCCTTCGCGGAACTGGTCGACTACCAGATCGACCCCGGGCTCTCGGCGTCCACGGCGCTGCAGTTGACCATCGACGCGGGCGGCGTCCTCGTCCCCGCCGGCGTGCGCTTCTGGGCCGATCTCGAAGGCCAGCCGCCGATCGCGTTCGAGACGGGCGGCGGCCTTCGCGCCTATCGCGACATTCCGGCCGCCGGTCTCGAGCAGGAGACGATGTGGCATCACAGCGCCTGGAACGACCTAGCCGTCCATGTCCCCGACCCGACGACGCCTTGCCTCGAACTCGGCGCGCGGGAGCTCTGGGTCGTCGGCGAGCCCTTGCAGGCGGCGACGCTGCCGGGCGCGCCCGACGCGGATGCGATCGCGCGGTTCTGGATCGGCCGGACGGTCCTGATCGAGACCCGGCCCGATGACCCGGCGGAGCCCGTGCGCCGCCGCCTCGTCGTCATCGACGAGCCGGTCGAGGTGGTGACAGACCTGCTCTGCCTGCAGGAGAACGGCGACCCGACGGTCGTGACGCGGCTGCACTGGCGGGCCGAGGACGCGCTGCCGTTCGAACTCGACCAGACTTCGGCCTTCGTCAGCGCCAATATCATGCCGGCGACCGCGGGCCTGACCGTGGTCGAGCATGTCGCCATCGACAGCCCGCCCGCCGGGCATCCGGACCTGCCGACGACGATCGAGCGGCGCGGTCCCTACGACGCGGATCGCTACAGCCGGGCGATCCTGCACCGCTGGTCGCTCGCAGCGACGGCGGCGCGCGGCCTCGGCTGGCTCTTCCGCGAGACGCCGCCCGCGTTCGGCACCCTGCCGCTCCCCGAAATCCTGATCGAGGAGGTCCAGCCGGACGGCGGGCCGCCGG
>DAINCG010000303.1:0-5970 GCA_036732525.1 Pseudomonadota bacterium
GGACGTCATCAAGCTCTTGACCCATCCGGACTGGCGGCGGCGGGGGATCGCCCGCCGGCTCATGGAAGCCTTGGAGGCGGAGGCGCGCGCCATCGGCCTCGCGCTGCTGATCCTCGACACGCGCACCGGCGACGCGGCGGAGCCGCTTTACCAGGCGCTCGGCTACCAGGTCGTCGGCGTCGTGCCGGGCTACTCGAAGTCCCCGGACGGCAAGGGCTTCGACGCGACGACCTACATGTTCAAGCCGCTTTAGCGGCCGCACGCCGCGGCGGCGTCGATCATCGCCCCGATCAGGTCGGCATAGAAGGCGGGGCCCGGCGTCAGGGCCGCGCCCAGCGGGTCCAGGGTCGCGACGTGGGCGTCCGTCGCCTCGGCGATCACGTCGGCGCGGTCCCGGCGGAACTGCGGTTCGATGAAGACGCAGCCGACCGCCGCTGCTTTCGCCCGCGCCTGGAGCGCGTGCAGCCGTCGCGGCCCCGCCGGCGCCTCGGGCGTGGCCGCGACGGCGCCCAGGACGGACAAGCCGAAGCGCGCCTCGAAATACTGGTAGGCGTCGTGGAAGACGACGACGGGCCGCCGCCGCACCGGCTCAAGCGCCTGCCTGCCCCGTTCGATCAGGGCGCTCGCGTCCTTGCGGAAGGCTGCGGCGTTCGCCGCGTAGGCTTCAGCATTGGCCGCATCGATGTCGGTCAGGGCGGCTGCGATCGCGTCGGCCATCGCCGCGGCGTTGTCGGGGTCGAGCCAGACATGCGGGTCCACGGCCGCGTCGCCGTGGTCGTGGCCATGGCCATGGCCATGCGCCGCGTCGTCATGGACGCCGGCCTCCCGCTGCGGCAGCACTGTCAGGCCGGGCGCGCGGAGGAGGGCGATCTTGCGCGCGTCGCCCGCCAGCGCGGCGAGCGGCTTCTCCAGGAATTGCTCCAGTTCGGGGCCGATCCAAAAAACGATGTCGGCGTCCGCGAGCGCGCGCGCGTCGGACGGGCGTAGCGCATAGCTGTGCGGCGAGGCGCCCGGCAGCGTCAGCAGGCGCGGCGTCCCGACGCCCGCCATGACGCGGGCCACGACGCCATGCACCGGCGCGATGCTGGCGACGACGTCGGGCGCGGCCGCCGCGGCGGCCGACGAAAACAGCGCACAGCAGGCTGCGCACAGCAGGCGAAGTCGGTAAGGCATGGAGCGTCCGCAATGAAGGAAATGTAATAATATCACATTTCCCGTTCGGTCGTCACCCAGTGTCGGCGCGCGCCGCCCGTTCGAGCGCGATCGGCTCGCCGTGGGGCGTGGCGCGGGCCGCCCGGTCCCAGGCGTCCTGGCGGGCCTGCCGTTCGGGCTCGGTCAGAACGCCCTTGGCGACGACCAGCTTTTCGAGCGCCGCCAGCCAGTGGCGGTAGTAGTCGTGGCCGTCCTGCGCGGCGCCGGCCGCCAGGAGCTCGGCTGACAATGCGGCCGCGAACTCCGGCCAGGCGAAGGCGCCGCGGCGGTGCAGTTCGACCGCCATGGCGAAGGCCTGCGCCTCCCATGGCGCGGCGAAGACGGGATCGTCCGGCGGGCCGCCCGCGATGTCAGGCCGGGTCAAGATAGTCGTCCCAGAGATCGACGTAGACATGCGTTCCCGGCTCCGCGTCCGGACCCCAGAGTTCCCGTCCCTCGAAGCGGACCGCGTAGAGCCATTGCGGCCGCTCGTCGCCTGCCGCCGCGTTGGTGTCCGGGAAGACGAAGACGCCGTGCACGCGCGCGATCGCGCCGCGCCGGCCGCGCACATAGCGGGGGACGCGGGTGTGGCCCGGCGGGTTGATGTTGCGCGCGACGACGAGGTCGCCCGCCTTGAACTTGGCCGGTCCCGTCGCCGCCGCCTCGGCGCGTCGTGCGCTGCCGCCCTTGGCGAGGACCGCCGGGACCTCCGCCGCCTTCGGCACGCGGGCGACCGGTTTCGGCGCCGTTTGCTTCCGGCCGCTCGCGACTTCCGCGTCCGTCGCGAGGCCGCGTTCGCGGACCAGCACGTCGAGGCCGTGCAGCCAGTGCTCGTAATAGCTGGTTTCGAGATAGCGGCCGGGGGCCATGCTTTCGCGGGCGAAACGGGCCTGGTCGATGTTCCATTGCCCGGTGAAGCCCATGGCGAGGGTGACGGCGAAGCAGCGCCGCTCCCACTCCGCGTGGAAAAGGGGCTCGTTCGGGTCGGGCGCGATCGGGCCGTGGCCGTGCCCGCCGCCGAGGTCGTGGGCGCCGTTCATGCCGCGTCTCCCGGCGCCATCGCGAGGCCCGTGCCGATCATGCTGTCCCGTGTGACGAGATCGGCGAGCGCGTCTTCGCTGAGGCCGTCCGTGCCTTCCGGGCGGACGGGCAGGACGAGATAGCGCGTCTCCGCCGTCGAATCCCAGACGCGGACTTCCACGTCTTCCGGCAGCGTCACGCCGAACTCCGCCAGCACGGCGCGGGGCTGGGAGACGGCGCGGGCGCGGTAGGGCGCGGCCTTGTACCAGGTCGGCGGCAGGCCCAGCACCGGCCAGGGGTAACAGGAGCAGAGCGTGCAGACGACCATGTTGTGGACGCGGTCCGTGTTCTCCAGCACGACCATGTCCTCGCCCTGCCGGCCGGTATATCCCAGGCTCGCGATGGCGGCCGACGCGTCTTCCAGCAGCCAGGCCTTGTAGGCGGGATCGGTCCAGGCCTTGGCGACGACGCGGGCGCCGTTCCGGGGGCCGACCTTCGTCTCGTAGGTCTCGATCAGCACGTCGAGCGCCGCCGGGTCGACATAGCCCTTCTCGACAAGCAGGGATTCCAGCGCGCGGACGCGCAGCTCCGTCTCGGTCAGATTGGAGCCGTGGTCGTGACCGTGTGCATGGCTGTGGTCGTGGCCGTCATGGGGCATGGCTGGGGCGCCTCCTGTCGCGTGCCGGGGCATTATAGCAAAGCGAAAATCGCCATGGCATGCTCGCCGTCAGCAAAGGAGAGAGCCATGCCCGACACAGCCGCATTTCCCCAGCCGACGCCGCTCGAGGCGCATCCGGACTATGAGCCGGTTTCCGCCGCCCAGCTCGTCGATCTCACCGAACGTCTGAACGTCTGCCTCAAGCTGCGCACCCTGCCGATCGGCCTGAAGCAGTACACGACCGAGGAGGAGATGCAGCAGGTGAAGGGCCTGCGCCGGCCGAAGCCGGGGCGGCTCCACACCATGTGCCAGCTCGTCACCCAGAGCCGCATGGCCGGGTTCACGCTCGGCATCACGGCGGAGAACCTCAGGCCCCAGTCGAACTGCGGCGGCGTCCACGGCATCGACCTGCCGGACGCGGAAACGCTCGACGGCACGCACATGACGGGCGTCTGGTTCGAGAACCAGACGGCGGCCGAAGCCCATCAGGCGAACATGCCGCGTCAGGTCTACGGGACCTATGTCGGGACCGTCGTTTCGCCGATCCGCGCCGGCCGGCTCGACCCGCCGGACATCTGCATGTTCTATGGCACGCCCGCCCAGATCATCATCTTCGTGAACGGCCTGCAGCATAAGCGCTACCGCCGTTACGACATGTCGATCACCGGCGAAAGCGCCTGCGCCGACAGTTGGGGCAAGGCGCTGCTGACCAAGGACACCTCGATCTCGATCCCTTGCTTCGCCGAGCGCCGCTATGGCGGCGTCGCCGACGACGAACTGCTGATCGCCATGCCGCCGCACGAGTTCAAGCGCGGCGTCGAGGGGATGGAGGCGCTCTCCCGCGTCGGGCTGCGCTACCCGATCCCGCCCTACGGGCCGCACATGGACCCGAGCGAGGGCATGGGGGCCTCATATGGCTGACGGCGGCGCGCCCCGGCCGACGACCCGCCGCCTGCAACGCATGGTCCGCGCCTACCGGGAAGCGGGCGCGCTGATGGCGGCGGTCGAACTCGGCCTCTTCACCCATATCGCCGAAGGGCATGACGACGAGGCGTCGCTGACCCAGGCGATGGGCCTCCAGCCGCTGCACGGCGAACGGATCATCGTCGCGGCCCTCGGCCTCGGCCTGATCGAGCGGTCGGGGGACCGGCTGGTCCTCACGCCCGACGTCGAGCGGTTCCTGGTCAAGGGCAAGCCGACCTATGCCGGCGAGTGGATGCTGTTCACCAAGCCTGACTGGAACCACTGGGGCCGGCTCGCCGAAGTGCTGGCGGAGCAGGCGCCGCCGGTCCTGGAGAACAAGACCGTCGACGGCATCACAATCGAAGAGGCCAGGCGCTACCACCGCGGCACCTATTCGATCGGCCGCGGCGCCGGGCGGCTCTTCCTCAACCACGTCGACCTTTCCGGCAAGCAGCTGATGATCGACATCGGCGGCGGCTCGGGCGCCTACTGCATCGAGGCCTGCAAGCGCTATCCAGACCTGAAGGCGGTCGTGCTCGAACTGCCGGCCGTCGTGCCGGTGACGCAGGAGTTCATCGACGAGAACGGCCTTGGCGATCGGATCGAGGCCAGGGTCTGCGACTTCAACAAGGACCCGTTCCCCGACGGCGCCGACGTCGCGGTCATGGCCTCGAACCTGCCGATGTACGGTCGGGAGGCGATCGCGGCCGTCGTCAAGAAAGCCTATGGCGCCATGGCGCCCGGCGGCGACTTCCACCTGATCGGCGAGGCGCTCGACGCCGACCGGTCGGGACCGGCCGACCCGGCGCTCTGGGGCCTTGCGCAGGCGATCAACAACACGACCGGCATCGCGCATTCGGTCGGCGAGGTGGAAGGCTACTTCCGCGACGCCGGTTTCAAGGACGTCCAGACGAACGAATTCGTCGAAGGCATTCTGCAGCGGACGAGCGGGCGGCGGTAGGGAGTCCGCCGTCGTGTAATGGTCGTCACTGGGGCAAGGGCGCGCAGCTTCAAAGTGCCGGTTGTCGCCGGTGAAGCAGCGAGCTTATGACGACTCGACGTGACGACCATACCCTTCGGGACGAAGCCGTCGAGCTGGACGGGCGCGTTCTGGCGGCCGTCGCCGGCGGCGGGCCATCCGAGGTTCCGTCGCCGCCGGCGCCGCCCGTTCCGACGCCGCTCCCAACCATCAGCATCGTGACCGACCCGCACGATTTCGTCGAAATCGCGTCGCCGACGTCGACGAGCTTGCGTACGCGCTGACCGGCGCCGCATTCTCGCGGTATGAAGACGATTGGAATTGTGGCCTGCTCCGCGGAGGGGGCGGCGCTCTGCTATCGCACGATTTGTACCGAAGGCCCGGCGATGTTCGGGCCGCACGCGCATCCGCCCGTCGTGATGCACACGCCGCCGCTCTCCGACTACGTCGCCTGCATCGAGCGGGACGACTGGCTGGGCGTCGGACGGCTGATGCTGGCGTCCGCCGGCGTGCTCGCGGGCGCGGGCGCCGATTTCCTGATCTGTCCCGACAACACGATCCATCAGGCGCTGCCGCAGATCCGCCCGCGCTCGCCCCGGCCATGGCTGCATATCGCCGAAGCGGTCGCCGACGCGGCCGCGGCGGCGGGGCATCGCCGCATCGGCCTGACCGGGACGCAATGGCTGGTCGAGAGCGACGTCTATCCGGATGCCCTCCGCGCCCGCGGGTTGACCTGCATCCGGCCGCCGGCGGCCGTTCGGGCGGAGATGAACCGCCGCATCATGGACGAACTGGTTTACGGCGTCTTCAAGCCGGAGACGGCCGACTTCTTTCAGGACGTCATCCGCGAGCTCGCCGACGCCGGCGCCGACGCGGCCGTGCTGGGCTGCACGGAAATTCCGCGCGTCGTTCCGGACGGTTCGGCGGCGATCCCGACCTTCGATTCGACCCGTCTGCTCGCCCGCGCCGCCTTGCAAGAGGCGGCGTGACCGCTCGGCCGCGCGTCCTCGTCGTCGGCGCCGGGCCGACCGGGCTCGCGGCGGCGCTGCATCTGGCGGACGGCGGGGCGACGGTCGACGTGGTCGAGCGACGCGACGCGCCGTCGCCGCTTTCCCGCGCCGTCGGCATTCTGCCGGAAACCGTCGCCAAGCTGGCGCCG
>DAINCG010000304.1:0-1503 GCA_036732525.1 Pseudomonadota bacterium
CCCGCCTATGTCTTCCACCTGATCGAGGCGATGGCGGCGGCCGGCGAGGCGCTTGGCCTGTCGCCCGAACTTGCGGCCAAGTCGGCGCTCGAGACCGTGGCCGGCGCCGGCGAACTCGCCCGTCAGGCCAGCGAGGATCCCGCGACTCTCCGCCAGAACGTCACCAGCCCCGGCGGCACGACGGCGGCGGCGCTCGGCGTGCTGATGGCGGACGATGGCCTGACGGCGCTGATGACCAAGGCGATGACGGCGGCGCGCGACCGCGGCCGGGAACTCGCCAAGGGCTGAGCGCGCCGGCCTTCAACCTTCCTCAATGCTTGCCTGACACACTGGCCGTTCGACGAACCTGACGGGACGGGCAGGCATGAACGCGACCGCGATCGCCGGGGCCGCACGACGACGCATTGCGACACGGGCGGGCGACCGGACGGCGCTCGCCGTGTTCGCGGGCGCGCTCTTCCTGTCGGCGGCGCTGCTGTTCTCCGTCCAGCCGATGTTCGCCCGTCTCGTGCTGCCGACGCTCGGCGGCTCGCCCTCGGTCTGGGCGGTCGCGATGTGCTTCTTGCAGGCGACGCTGCTCCTGGGCTACGGCTACGCGCATCTCCTGAACCGCTATGGCGGCGCCCGGCTCGGCCTTGCGCTCCATCTGATCCTGCTGGCGGCGGCGCTCGCGTCGCTGCCGTTCGGACTGCCGGAGATGCTCGGCCCGCCGCCGGCTGAAGGCGCCTATCTCTGGCTCATCGGCGTGCTGACCCTCGGCGTCGGGCTGCCGTTCTTCGCGGTTTCCGCCAACGCGCCGCTGCTGCAGGCCTGGTTCGCACGGACGGATCATCCGGACGCGGCGGACCCCTATTTCCTCTACGGCGCCTCGAACCTGGGTTCGCTGCTGGCGCTCCTGGCGTATCCGGTGCTGGTCGAGCCGCTGTTCGGCCTGGCGCGGCAGGGCGCGATCTGGGCGGACGGGCTGGCGCTGCTGGCGGGCCTCGTCCTCGTCTGGTTGACCCCGGCCACGGCGACGGCGATCGTCGAAGCCGCGGCGTCGACCTGGACCGACAGGTGCGCCTGGGTGCTGCTGGCGATGGTCCCGTCCGGGCTGCTGGTTGCGTTCACGACGCATCTGACGACCGACCTCGCGTCCGCGCCGTTCCTCTGGGTGCTGCCGCTCGCTGTCTTCCTCGCGACCTTCATCCTGACGTTTCGGGACCGCCCGATCGTGCCGCATCGCTGGGCGCTCGCCGTGCAGCCGGTGGCCGTCGCGGCGGCCGCTGCCGGGCTGATCCTGCCGGGCGCGGCGGACTGGACGTGGGGCCTCTTCCTCGGCGCGGGCTTCGTCGCCTTCGTCGCAACGACGCTCGTCGCACACCGCATCCTCTACGAGCGCCGGCCGGCGAGTTCCGGCCTGACCGCCTTCTATCTCTGGATGTCGTTCGGCGGCGTCCTCGGCGGCGTATTTGCCGGGCTCCTGGCCCCGCAGATTTTCGACGAGGTGCAGGAATAGCCGCA
>DAINCG010000304.1:1521-5952 GCA_036732525.1 Pseudomonadota bacterium
TGCTGCTGGTCGCCGGCTTGCTGTTGCGGCCCGGCGTCCTGCAAGCGTTCCGGCAGCGGCAGGATATGGACGGGGCGTTTGCCGTCGGCGCCGGGCTCGCAGGCGCGGCGGCGCTGGTCGCCGCGCTCTACGGCATCGGCGCGATCCATGTCGGCCGAGCGGAGGCGCTGCTCGCCGGCGTCGTGCTGGTGGCGGGGCTCGCGACGCTGCTCTACGGCCGGGCGCCGCTCCGCATGGCGGCGGCGGCGCTGGCGATGGGCGGGGCGTTGGTCATCGCCGCGCCGACGCTCAGCCCCGGCCAGTCGGAGCGGAGCTTCTTCGGCGTTCACCGGGTGACCGAGACGGCGGACGGCCGCTTCCGCATGCTGGGCCACGGCACGACGGTGCACGGCGCCCAGCGCCTGCTGGACGATGCGGGCCGGCCGGTCGCAGAGCTGCTGCCCGCGACCTACTACTATCCCGACGGTCCGATGGCGCGCGGCGTCCAGGCGGCGCGTGCGGCCCCGGGCGACGATGCGACCGGCTTCGCCGTCGGCGTCGTCGGCCTGGGCGCCGGTTCGCTCGCCTGCTACCGCCAGCCCGGCGAGGACTGGCGCTTCTTCGAAATCGATCCCGTCGTCGAGCGGATCGCCCGCGACCCGGCCCGCTTCGCCTTCCTGCCGCGCTGCGGCGGCGAGGTCCCGGTCGTTATCGGCGATGCGCGGCTGACCCTCGCGGACGTGCCGCCGGGCGGTTTCGACTATCTCCTGATCGACGCCTTCTCGTCGGACGTCGTGCCGGCCCATCTGCTGACGGCGGAAGCGCTCCGGCTTTACGTCTCCCGTCTCGCGCCGGAGGGCCTGCTGGCGCTCCACATCTCGAACCGGCACGTGGACCTGGCGCCGGTGCTCGCCGCGACCGCGGCTGCGGTGCCCGGCGTCGAGAGCCTGGTCGTGACCGACCTCGGCGCGCCCGGCGGCCTCGACGGCATGCGGAGCCGCGTCTTCTTCATTGCCCGGAGCGAAAGCGCGTTGGACCAAGTGCGGGCCTGGCCGGATGCGGCGCCGCCGGACGCCGCCGGCATGCGCGCCTGGACGGACGACTATTCCAACATCTTCGGCGCGATCTGGCGGAAGAAGGTCCGCTGACGGGGCGACTTTCCAACAGCCGCCCGACTGCGTAGTCTCCCCCGGAAAATTCAAGGTTTCCGGAGGAGTCGCCGTTCCATGCCGATCAAATGCAAAGCCGCCGTCCTGCGTACGTCGGGCGCGCCGAAGCCCTTTGCGGAATCGAAGCCGATCGTGATCGAGGAGATCGAGCTCGCCGATCCGAAGCCGGCCGAAGTGGTGGTCAAGATCGCGGGCGCCGGCCTCTGCCATTCCGACCTTTCCGTCATTAACGGCGACCGGCCGCGGCCGACGCCGATGGTGCTCGGCCATGAGGGTTCGGGCGAGATCGTCGAGGTCGGCGCGGGCGTGACGGACGTCAAGGTCGGCGACCATGTCGTCTTCCAGTTCTCCGCCTCCTGCGGACGCTGCCGGCGCTGTCTCGAGGGCCGGCCGCAGGTCTGCGAGCAGGCGGCCGTCTCCAAGGCCAAGGGCGAGCTGATGGCCGGCGGCAGCAGGATCAAGAGCATGAACGGCGAGACGGTCGGGCATCACGCCGGCGTCTCCTGCATGGCCGAATACGCCGTCGCCGACCGGGGCAGCGTCGTCGTCGTCGACAAGTCGATCCCGCTCGCGGACGCAGCGCTCTTCGGCTGCGCGGTGATGACCGGCGTCGGCGCCGTCATCAACACGGCGCGCATCCTGCCGGGCGACACGGTCGCGATCATCGGTCTCGGCGGCGTCGGCCTGAACGGCCTGCTCGGCGCGAAGCTCGGCGGCGCGGAGAAGATCATCGCCATCGACATCGAGGATTCGAAGCTCGGCCTCGCCCGCCAGCTCGGCGCGACCCACACCGTCAACGCGCGCGACGCCGACGCGGTCGAACAGGTGCGCGAGATCAGCAATGGCGGCGTCGACTACGCGATCGACCTTGCCGGCACGATCCCGGCGATGAACACGGCCTATGCGATCACCCGCTATGGCGGCTCTGTCGTCACGGCCGGCCTCTCGCCCTCCACCGCCCAGTTCTCCTTCAACCAGGGCGACCTCGTCTCCCAGGAGAAGTCGATCCGCGGCAGCTATATGGGCTCCTGCGTGCCGGTCCGGGACATCCCGCGCTTCATCAGCCTCTACCAGCAGGGCCGTCTGCCGGTCGACCGGCTGATCGACGGCCATGTCGGCTTCGACGAGCTGAACGCCGGCTTCGACAAGCTGCAGGACGTGAAGACCGTCCGGCAGATCCTGGCGCCGCACGGCGTCCATTAAGGGGAGAGAGCGTCATGCCGAACTGCCTCGTCGTCGTCCAGTTTCCGCTGCCGAAGCGCACGACCGAACAGGCGATCGCGTCCGGAACCGGGACCGCGCCGACATATCGCGGCCTCGCCGCGAAGGGCCTGATCCGCAAGGACTACCTGAACGGCGACGCCGGCACCGGCGGCGTCTATCTCTGGGAGAACCGGGCGGCGGCGGAAGCCTGGTTCACGCCCGAACGCGTCGCCATGCTGACGGAGAAGTTCGGCGCGCCGCCGACGCTCACCTGGTACGACACCCACGTCACGGTCGATAACCTCAAGGGCGAGACGCGGGTCGACGGCCGGCCGATCGCAGAGGCTGAGGCCGCCGAATGACGGCTGAGGCGCCGGCGCCGCCGCGCGGGCTGGCCGCGTTCGACCTTTCGGGCCACGTCGCCCTGGTGACCGGCGCGTCGAGCGGCATCGGCCGCTCCTTCGTCCAGGCCCTGACCGACGCCGGCGCCCGCGTCGTCGCCGTCGCCCGGCGGGCGGAGCGGCCGAAGGCCCGGCAGGCGGAAATCGGCGCGGAGAAGGTGGCGGTCGTCGTCGCGGATGTCGGCGACCTCGCCGCGCTGCCCGAGATGGCGGACCAGGCGCGCGCCGCGTTCGGCGATCCGGATATCGTCGTGAACGTCGCCGGCAACACCGTACGCCGGCCGGCGGAAGACCTGACTCCGGATGAGTTCCTGTCCGTCATCCAGGTCCAGCTGATGGCGCCCCTGCATGTCGCCCAGCAGTTCTATCCGGCGATGAAGGCGAAGGGCTGGGGCCGCGTCGTCAACATCGGCTCGATTACCACGAGCCACGCGCTGCCGATGACGACGGCCTACGCCGCCTGCAAGTCCGGCATCGCGGGCCTGACGCGGGCGATGGCGAAGGACTGGGGGCCGCACGGCGTCACCGCGAACGCGATCTGTCCCGGCTTCTTCCCGACGGAGCTGACCGCGCCTGTCGTCGCCGACGAAAAGCGCTGGCAGGGCAACGCCGACCGCACCTTCCTCGGCCGGAACGGCATTACGGAGGACATGCACGGCGCGCTGGTCTTCCTCTGCTCGGAGGCGGGACGTTACGTTTCCGGCCAGATGCTATATGTGGACGCTGGGTTCACCGCCAACTAGCGACGGCCGAAACTGCCCGACCGCCTGCCCATCGACGACGTCCTGCCGGCCCTGACGGCGGCGCTCGCGGCCGGTCCGAACGCCGTGCTCGTGGCGCCGCCGGGCGCTGGCAAGTCGACCCGCGCGCCGCTGGCGCTGCTGGACGAAGCCTGGGTCGCCGGCCGCAAGATCGCCATGCTGGCGCCGCGCCGCCTGGCCGCACGGGCGGCGGCGGCGCGGATGGCGGAGAGCCTTGGCGAGCCGGTCGGCAAGACCGTCGGCTACCGGGTCCGGATGGACGCCAAGGTCAGCGACGCGACCCGGATCGAGGTGGTGACGGAGGGCGTCTTCCTCCGCCGCGTCCTCGGCGACCCCGAGCTTGCGGATGTGGCCGCCGTCCTCTTCGACGAGTTCCACGAACGCAGCCTCGACGCGGACATGAGCCTCGCCTTCGTGCTTGACGTGCAGGGCGCGCTCCGCTCCGACCTCCGCCTCCTGCCGATGTCGGCGACGCTGGACGATACGCGGCTCGCGGCGTTGCTCGGCGACGCGCCTGTAATCCGCTCCGAGGGCCGCGCCTATCCGGTCGAGACCCGCTATCTCGACCGGCCGGGCGAGCGGCGCTTCGAGGATGCGATGGCCGCCGCCATCCGCCGCGCGCTCAGGGACGAGACCGGCGGCGTGCTCGCCTTCCTGCCGGGCCGGGCGGAGATCGAGCGGACGGCGGAACGGCTCACAGGCTTGGGCGACGGCGTCATCGTCCTGCCGCTCCACGGCGGGCTCGATCCGCGCGACCAGGACCGTGCCGTGCGGCGGACGGCGGACGGATTGCGAAAAGTGGTCCTTGCGACCGCGATCGCGGAGACGAGCCTGACCATCCCGGACATCCGCATCGTCGTCGACGGCGGGCTCGCGCGGGTGCCGCGCTTCGACCCGGCGGCCGGTCTGGCCCGGCTC
>DAINCG010000305.1:0-2267 GCA_036732525.1 Pseudomonadota bacterium
AGCCGATCGTCGCCGGCGCCGCCCAGCAGCAGGTCGTCGCCGGCGCCGCCGTTCAGGACGTCGTCGCCATCGCCGCCTTCGAGCTGATCGTCGCCGTCGCGCCCGGCCAGCCGGTCGTCGCCCGCCACGCCCAGCAGCAGGTCGCGGTCGCTCCCGCCGGCCATGCTGTCGTCGCCCGCGCCGCCGCCTTGGCGGTCATAGGCCAGGAAGACGTCCCGTTGGATCGCCTCGACGCCCGAGTTGGCGAGGATGATCTCGCCGAGGGTGTCGAAACCGAGGCCTTCAGCGATCGCCGGCAGCGGGTTCGCCGCGCTCCAGAACGGATCGCCCGCCCGAATCGCTTCGAACTGGTCGCGGATGATGACGTGGAACAATTCGCCGACCAGGCCGCCGCCATAGGCGTCCTCGGCGAGGCCGCCGACCCAGGCGTCGATGTCGTCGACGCTGGTATAAGCCGCGGCGAGCTTCGCCTGAACGATCATGTCGGACGTGACGTCCGAGAAATCGATCCGAACGTCCAGGCCGAGCGACTGGCGGAGTTCGTTGTAGGTCGGGATGCCGTGGTCGCGGCCGCGCTGGATGTTGAGGGCGGCGAGGTCGAAGCCGCCGGCGCCGGGCGGTCCGAACAGGAAGGAACGGACGTCCTCGATGACCTGGGCGTCGAGCGCTTCCGCCTTGCGGTCGGCGAGGCCGCGCAGCAGGGGCTCGATGCCACCGCCGTCGATCATCGCCTGCGGGTTGAAGAAGGCCTCCCTTAGCGCGAGCGCCGGCGCCGAATCCGCGCCGGACTCCGCCAGCCGCTGCAGTTCCGGCGACAGCAGCGTGTGGCCGAAGCGGAACGCAGCGGTCGAGAACTCGAGCGCGATGGTCGGATCGACGCTGGCGTCGAATCCCTGATAGGGGCCGATCGCGTCCGGGCCCAGGATCTTCGGCAGGAAGGCGTCGAAGGTGATCTTCTGGATCTCGGCCTCGACGACGCGGCGCGCCAGCGTGAAGAGTTCGTCGTCGCTGAGGTCTGGATCCCGCGCCGCGAGTTCGGTCACGATGCGGTTGTGCTCGCGGGCGAAGAGCGTGTGCAGCGAGGTCAGCGCCAGGTTCTCGCCGGCCCGGACGTCGCCGCCGAGATACTGGCCGTCGCCGTCCTTGGGCAGCATGTCGCCGACGTCGCCGCCGTGGTCCATGGCGAGGAAGGCGCCCTCGCCCATCAGCGTCGCCTGCTGGGCGTCGCTGGAGCCGTAGATCATCGAGCCGTCGAGGAACGAGGTGATGACGTTCGGGAATTCGCGCTGGCCGGTCTCCGGGTCCTCCGACACATAGCCGGAGCGATGGAAGCCGATGGTCGCCTCCCCTGTGCCCCTCGGATCGAAGAGCGGGTCGCCCGTCGGGACCGGGATCGCCGCGGCGTCCTCGCTTTCGGGCGTCAGGCTGAGGTCATGGTCGATGAACTGGCCCCAGGCCCAGAGAAAATCGCTGTAGCCCTGAGGCGTCTCGGTCGGTCCCGACTGCTGGAAGACAGCGTTGGAGACGGCGCGCGCGCCCGGCCTATCCGTGTCGTCTAGCGCGGTCGGGTCGGCCGGGCCGAGGCGCGGTTCCGCGGTTCCGGCGGCGCCCCACGCGGGGTCGGTCGGATGATCGCCGGCGCCGTCGGTCGCGCGCCAGGCGGTCAGGTCCAAGTCCATTGATTTCCAGCCTCGAATGTCTCATGGCCGCTTACCTGCGACCCCCGTCCGGTCAGCCAATCAGAGGTGACATTCCCGGACGAGGGACGCAATGGGCTTAGCCGGAAATCGCGGCTGTTATTTAACGCTGGAGAAACTTGTCGGCTGGAGGAAGGAGTTGCTGTAGCCGGAAATCAGTGCGCCGTTCTTCTCGGTCTCCGCCCGCTTCTCGAGCCACTCGGGATCGGCCTGGAACGCGGTCCACTTCCGCTCCCGCTCGGCGAGCGATTCCCAGGCGAGCAGGTAGTAGAGGTCCTGGTTGGATTCGCCGACCAGGACCGTCCAGAAGCCCGCCTGGCGGATGCCGTGCCGCTCCCAGATGCCGAGAGTGATGGTGTCGAAACGCTTCAGAAGGTCCGGCATCTTGCCGGGCATGGCGTGATAGATGCGCAGCTCGTAGATCATGGGCGTCGTGTCCCTGGTTCGATGTTTGCGGAATGGCGAAAGCTTATAGCCGCCGGGGCCAGCTTGCGAGACGCTTGGGCGCGCGCCACGATGCGGCCGCCATGCAGCAGCAATCAAAAAGAATCGCCCTCGGCGTCGGGGCGG
>DAINCG010000305.1:2314-5947 GCA_036732525.1 Pseudomonadota bacterium
CCGGCGGGCATGCCGTCGCCGTCACCCGGCGCGACCCGGCCCGGTCGGCCGCGCTCGTCGACGAGATCCGGGCGGCGGGCGGCGCGGCGCGGGCCTTCGCGGTCGATGCGCGCGACCCGGCTTCGGTCGAAGACCTCTTCGCCACGGTCGAGGCGGAGATGGGGCCGGTGGAGGTCATGCTCTACAACGCCGGCGCCAATTTCCGCAGTCCGCTCGCCGAAACGTCGCCCGAGATGTTCGAGAAGGTCTGGCGGCTCGGTTGCTATGGCGGCTTTCTCGCGGGGCAGGCCGCCGCGGCGCGCATGGTCCCGCGCGGCCGCGGGACGATCCTCTATACGGGCGCCACGGCCAGCCTGCGCGGCGGGGCCAACTTCGCCGCCTTCGCCGCGGCCAAGGCGGGGCTGCGCGCCGTCGCCCAGTCGATGGCGCGGGAGCTCGGGCCGAAGGGGGTGCACGTCGCGCATCTCGTCATCGATGGCGGCGTCGACAGCCCGGCGATCCACGCCCGCCGCCGCGCCGCTGCCGGCGGCAAGGACATCGAATTCCCGCCGGACAGCCTGATGAACCTGGCCTCGATCGCGGAGGCATACTGGACCCTCGCGGCCCAGGGCCGCGACGCCTGGACGTTCGAGCTCGACATCCGGCCCTTCGTGGAGCCCTGGTGATGAGGACCCGCGTGCTCTGGGGCGTCGGCACCAGCCGGACGCTGCGCGCCCACTGGGCGCTTCTCTATCTCGGGCTCGACTACGAGACCCGCCCGATCCGCACCCGCACCCCGGAAATGGAGAGCGCGGAGTACCGGGCGATCAACCCGCGCGGCAAGGTGCCGACGCTGCAGGACGGCGCGCTGACGGTCAGCGAGAGCACGGCGATCGTCACATATCTCGCCGAGCGCTATTCGACGGCCGGCCGGCGTCTTATCCCGGAGACGCCGGAGGCGCGGGCGGAATACTTCGAATGGATGGGCTTCATCGCAATGGAGCTCGACGCGACGTCGCTCTATGTGTTGCGCCGGCACGAAGGTCTTTCCCATATCTATGGGCAATCGCCGGTCGCCTGCACGGTCGCCAGGGCCTATTTCGAACGGATGATCGTGGCGGCGGCGCTTCGGCTGGACGACGGCCGCCCATACCTGCTTGGGGAGGACTTTGCCGGCGTGGATATCGTGATGACCACCTGCCTCGATTGGGCGGTTCGCTACGAACTGCCGCTGCCCGACGCGTTCGCGGTCTACCGCGACCGGATCGCCGCGGACCCGACGACGGCCGCCGCGCACGCAGCGAACGACCCGTCGTGAGCGGGCCGTTGGAAGGGGTCCGGGTCGTCGACCTCTGCAGCGTCGTCTCCGGTCCGCTGGCGATGGGCGTGCTCGCCGACCAGGGCGCGGACGTGATCAAGGTTGAGGCGCTCGGCGGCGACGTCACCCGTCAGGCGCGGGCGGAATCGCCCGGTTTCTCGCCGGGCTTCGTCGCCTGCAATCGCGGCAAGCGCTCGATCGCGGTCGATCTGAAACGACCGGAGGGGCAGGCGGTGCTCTGGCGGCTGATCGAAGGGGCCGACGTCTTCGCCCAGAACTTCCGGCCGGGCGCGGTCGATCGCCTGGGCTTCGGCTATCAGGCTGCGGCCAAGCGCAATCCGGGCCTCGTCTACCTCTCGATCAGCGGCGTCGGGCCGACCGGACCTTACGCGAAGAAGCGGGTCTACGATCCGATCGTTCAGGCGCTGGCGGGCCTCGCCGACGCGCAGTCGGACCCCGTGACCGGGCGGCCGAAGATGGTGCGCACGATCGTCGCCGACAAGACCACCGCGATCTTCGCCGCCCAGGCCGTGACGGCCGCGCTCGTCGCCAAGGGCCGGACCGGCAAGGGCCAGCATGTCGAGGTTTCGATGCTGGACGTGCTGCTCTCGTTCATGTGGCCGGAAGGCATGGCGCCCTTCGCCGTCGTCGCCGACGACGTGAAGGAGGCGCGCGCCAGCGCCCACGACATGATCTTTGAGACGAAGGACGGCTACATCACGCTGGGCGCCGTTTCCAATGCCGAATGGCGCGGCCTCTGCACGGCCTTGGAGCGGCCGGAGTGGATCGAGGACCCGCGCTTCGCCACCAACGCCGCCCGGTCCGCCAACCGGCAGGAGCGCATGGAGTGCGTCGAGTCCGCGCTCGGCGACCGGGGCACGGACGCGATCATCGCCGCCTTGGAGGCGAACGACGTGCCCTGCATGCCGGTGCTGCGCCGGCGCGAGGTGCTGGAAGACCCGCAGGTCAAGGCGAACGGCATCGTCGTCGAGATCGACCAGCCCGGCCTCGGCGCCATCCGCCAGGCGCGGCCGGCGGCGAAGTTCGACGCGACGCCGGCGAACATGCCGCGCCCGGCGCCCGCGCTCGGCCAGCACACGGGCGCGGTCCTCAGGGAAGCCGGCTATTCGGCCGACGAGGTCGCGAAACTGGCCGCCGACGGCGTCGTCGCCGGCGACATCTAATTACATCAACGGGGAGGGACAGGCGCCATGGATATGGGCCTCAAGGACAAGCGCGTGTTGGTGACGGGAGCGTCGAAGGGCATCGGCCTCGCCGCCGCCAAAGGCTTCGCGGCGGAAGGCGCGAAGCCGATCATCGTCTCGCGGACGGAGGCGGACCTGGAGCGCGCGGTCAAGTCGATCAAGCAGGAGACGGGCGTCGACGTCGAATGGCGGGCGGTCGACCTTTCGGACGGCGACGCGGCGCGCAAGCTCGAAGACATCGATATCCTGGTCAACAACGCCGGGGCCATCCCGGCCGGCACGCTCGACGAAATCGAAGAGCCGCGCTGGCGGGAGGCCTGGGACCTCAAGGTGTTCGGCTATATCAACATGACCCGCGCGGTCTATGCGAACATGCGCAAGCAGGGGCACGGCGTCATCGTCAACGTCATCGGCGCCGCGGGGGAGCGGCCGAAGGCCGGCTATATCGCGGGCTCCGCCGGCAATGCGTCGCTGATGGCGTTTACCCGCGCGATGGGCGGACCGGCGCTCCGCGACAATATCCGCGTCGTCGCCTGCAACCCGGGCCTCACCGTGACCGACCGCATGGAGACGATGCTGCGCGGCACGGCCAACGAGCAATACGGCGACCCGGAGCGCTGGCGGGAATGCATGCCGACCGACCCGCCGCCGGCGGAGGCCGAAGACGTGGCGGACCTCGTCGTCTTCCTGGCCTCCAAGCGCGCCCGCATGATCACGGGCACGGTCGTCACGCTCGACGGCGGCAGTTCGGTGATCTGACCTGAGCGGTCGGAGACCGGTCTAAGCCGCTTCGGCGGCTGCGTCCGCGCGGGCGTTCGCCGTGGCGGTGGAGACGCGGCTGTAGGCGACGGCGCAGTGCTCGTCGCAATAGGGCTTGCCGGGCGTGGCCGGCGCGCCGCAGAAGTGGAAGCCGGGCAGGCGCGGATCGCCGAACGGCCACTGGCAGGACGGCCCGGAATGGCGGTGCTGACGCCGGCGGGGCGGCGGGGGCGGCGCGGCCGCCCCGGGAGCGCACCATTCTACTCAATCCCGGGCCGCTTGGCCGCGGCTGCGCGATCAGTCGCGTTTGCCGAGCAGTGCGTCGAGGCCCGCGAACGGCTGATGGGTACCGCGATCGGCTGAGGAGCCCGT
>DAINCG010000306.1:0-5906 GCA_036732525.1 Pseudomonadota bacterium
GACCGGATCGACCTTGCCGAGCGCCGGATGCTCTTCGATCAGCGCCTGCCCCGCCGCGACGGCGTCCGCCTTCCCGAACCCGAATTTCCGGCGATAGATCTCGAAGAATGCGAGCAGGCACTTCTCGTAGCCGTCGCCCAGAAGCCCGTCATAGGCCGCTCGGTTCTCCTGAATGACGGCGATCAGGTCGTGCAGGTTGTCGAGATTGTCGGAAATCGCGAGGGCGCGCCGGAGCGAGTTGAGCGTCTGCGTCATGTCGAGCCGCCAGCCGGCATAGGCGTCGAGCATGGCGGCCATACGCTCCCGATCGACATGCACCGGCTGGCGCCGGCTCATCTTGACCAGGATCTGCAGGATCGAGCGGACGAAGTAGTCCCCCTCCTCCGCCGTCGTCGCCTTGGCGACGGCGACGCCGATGGCCTGATTGTAGGACTTCTTCCAGGCGAGGTCGCGGATTTCGAGGTAGACGTCATTGTCGTACTTCGGCGTCGACGGCGCTTCGGCGGTTGCGGCTACGGCCATGGACTTCTGCTTTCCTTCAGGCGACGGCGGGCGCCGGCAATTCGACGCCGGCAAGGTCGGCCCAGCGTTCGCGAATCACCGTGTCCGCCATCAGCGCGCGCATTTCGCGCTCCAGGTTCGGATCGTCGACATAGGCATGGCCGCGCGCGACGATCGAGTTCCGGTTTTCCAACCCCGAGATGCGCGCTCGATCGTCGTCGGTCAAGGCGAGGCCAAGTCGCTGGAACACCGTCTCGACGTGCAACAGGTCGCCGGCCGCACGGTGCGCCTCCAGATTGAACACGACGAACCGGTCGGGGCTGCGCGCCCGGGCGCCCGCCGCGAAGCTGAGCGACCGCCGATAGCGCTGGAAGAACCTGTCGAAGTCCGTCTGCCATCCGATCGACTTGATCGACCGCCAGACCCGGTCCGGCCGTCGCATGCAATAGACCAGATAGGGCCGGGGCGCGGTGTAGTAGCGGTCGAAGAAGGCGAAGAACTGCTCGAGGCTCGGCGTCTTGACGCCGAAATGGGTGACGGGGCCGTCGGCGGAGAGCGGCCCCTCCTTGTTCGCCGCGAGGAAGAGCGCGTTCAGCAGGCCGCCTCGCCAGCGCCGCCATTCCGTCGAAACCACGTCGCCGCGCTGCGCGTCCAAGCCGGCATAGACGTCATCGATTTCGCCGGCAAAG
This sequence comes from Pseudomonadota bacterium, assembly GCA_036732525.1. Taxonomy (GTDB): domain Bacteria; phylum Pseudomonadota; class Alphaproteobacteria; order Bin95; family Bin95; genus VMCJ01. Next base: position 1,191 of record DAINCG010000306.1, read on the forward strand.
CGTTCGAACAGCTCGATCAGCTTTGGCGGAATCTCGGGCTGGATAGCGCAAGTCGGGTGGCAGTTGAGCACGTCCGCCAGCATCGTCGTGCCCGACCGCGCGACGCCGCCGACAAGGACCGGCGCCGCCTCCGCGATGCGCCAATGCTGCGGTTCTGCTGCGTCGGTCATGCCGCCCGGACCGCTCAGTCGGCGCCGGAATAGCGTTCCAGGCGGCGCGCCCAGGCGGCGTTCTTCGGATCGAACGCCAGCGCCGCCTTGGTGTAGTCCACCGCCATCGTGCGATAATCGAGCAGACCGCAGAGCCGGCCGACGGCTGCGAGCGTCGGGGCCGGCATGTCGCCCTTCGCAGCCGCGAATTCCGCGAGGGCGATCTTCGCCTGGTCGAACTTCCGCTGCAGCACCATCGCCTCGATCAGACCGAGCCCCACCGCATCACGGCTGTCGCCCAGCAAGACCGCCATGCGCCAGGCCGCTTCGGCGCCGGCGCCGTCCCGCATCCGCATTAGCGTTTCCGCGCGCTTGACCCAGCCGTCGGGCATGTGGCTGGAGAACGCGATGGCGCGGTCGATCTGCTGAAGCGCCGCGTCGAAGTCGCCTGCGCGAACGGCGGCGTCCGCCGCCTTGTAGGCTGCGCCGATGGCGTCGTCGGCGATCGCCGCGACATGGGGCGGCGCCGCCGCCTTCAACGCCTGAACCGCCGCGTCGTCCGCGTCGACGAAATTCGGGTCGACCTGCAGCGCGAGACCGAAATCGGCATAGTCGAGGGCGCCGCGGCCGAAATAGTCGTACAGCCGGTCGCTCACGCCCCAATTGAAGCCAAGCCCGTAGGCGATCGCGGGATGCACGGGCAGATCGTAGGCCGCGGTCGGGTAGCGGCGTCGGAAGTCCGCCAGATTGTTGACGTAGAGCTTCTCGTAACTGCCGAAGCCGAGCCCACCCAAAATGCGTCCGAAGGCATAGGAGAGATAGGTCCAGGTCGGTCGCGACGGCGTGGAGAACAGGCGCTGCGTCGCGCCGACGTCGCGGACGAACTCCGCCGTCTGCACGCAGGCGTCCTGCTCCGCCGTCTCGAGGCCGGCGATCTCCGCGTCATATCGCCCGCTAAGGTCGAATTCGAGGTCGAGCCGCCGGCCGACCAATTCGGTCATCGCCTTGTGGCCGCCGCTCCCGGGCGCGCCCAGCAGGAATTCCCCGTAGGACCGCAGCAAGAGCCCATAACGTCCGCCGTTCGCCTCATCGCTCGCTTCGGAGTTCGACGCCCGGAGCGGCCAAAGCGACGGCACGCTCGGCAACGCCACCTTCTTGATGTTCTCGAACGGCGCGTCGGGTCCAAGGTCGAAGCCGTCCTCGACCAGCGTGACGTCCCAGCCGTTCTTCTCCACGGCCTGGATCGCCTTCCGGCTTTCGAAGACGTCGACCTCGAGCCCCTCGACGCGCATCGCCTGCACGGATCGGGCGAATAGTTTCATCACCGGCCCGCCGGCGATGGCGAGGCGCTTCGGCTGCTTGCGGCCCTTGACCGACGGTCGACGGCCCGGCTTGCGGATGTCGTAGCGCACCGCCATACGCGTGAGATCCGCGTCCTGGCCGGCCGACGCCTGCTCGAGCGCGGTCGCGCCGTCGAGATCGCCGAGCGCGAAGGGAATCAGGCAGCGCTGTACGGCTTCGGCGACGAACGCCGGCTCCGCCCCGTGGCCACGATTGTCGGAGAACATGGTGGTCAGGATCTTGCCGTCGCAGCCGACGCCGAAATCCTCCAGGTCAAAGCGGGCCTTCAGCTTGGAGAAGTGGTGGCGGTAATGGAAAACGTCGTCGGCGTTCTGGATGACGACGAAGCGGGCGTCGGCCGCCTCAACGCCCTTCGCGACGGCGTCGACGCCCGAAATGCCCTTGAAGAAGGCGTCGTCGGGCGTCGTCGTGCCGGTCAGCAGCTTGAATAGCGGCTGGACGTCCCCGCCGTGGTAGGCCTTGAGGTCGATCTGCGGGTTGAGGGCGACAGCGCGCGGCGTCGGCATGGCCGAGGCAAGGCGAAGCGCGGCATAGCCTCCGCCAGAGCTGCCGTAAAAGCACACCCGGTCCTCGGGCACGTCGCAGGCGCGGGCGACGGCGCGCACGAACTTCGGCAAGGTCGCCATCGCATCCAGCTTGTCGGTGCCGAGATACCAGCCGATGCGCAGCGTGCGCTCCATTTCCAGCGTCGGATCGCTGATCGCGAGCACCGACGCGCCAAGCAGCGGCGCCCAGTTCCAGCGCGCGAAGATCGGCATCGGCGCGCCCACTTCCGCGGCCCCGTGAAGCATGACCACGAGACGGGAGGAGCGCATGAGATGGATGTAGGCGTGCAGCGTGGCGCCGTCGACTTGGGTCTGAAAATAGCCGCGCTTCAGGTTCGAGAAGTCGAGCGCGTCCAGTCCGTCGAAAACCTGCAGGGGTTCTCGCGCAACTTCGCGGGCGCTCTTCCTGGCGTCAGGCTCGGACATCTTGTGCGGCACCTCGACCTTTCGCGAAGCCTATTAGACAGAAAATATGCGGTCAATCGCCAGGATTGGCGAATTTTCGAAAATAACCGCGCAAAAACCGTAACTTACAAGCAGCGGTCAGGTCTTCGCCGCGGCCGCAGCGGCGCGAATCGCGGCGACGATCCGACCGCTCGCCTTGCCGTCGCCATAGGGATTGCGGACGCGCGCCATCTTCGCGTGCTCGTCCGGGTTCTCCAAAAGCGCGGCGACGCGCTCGTAAATCCGCTCCTGCGACGACCCGACCAGCTCGGCGCAGCCCGCGGCCACGCCTTCCGGCCGTTCGGTGACGTCCCGCATCACGAGCACCGGCTTGCCGAGGCTCGGCGCTTCTTCCTGCACACCGCCGGAATCGGTCAGGATGACGTGGGAGCGGTCCATCAGCCGGACGAAGCTCTTGTATTGCTGCGGCTCCGTCAGGAGGACGTTGTCGAAGCCGCGAATGATGTCGCGCACCGGCTTCTGCACCTGCGGATTGAGGTGCACGGGATAGATGAAGCCGACTTCCGGCCGGCGTTCGGCCAGGCGGCAGATGGCGCGGCAGATGTTCTTGAACGAATCGCCAAAATTCTCCCGCCGGTGACCGGTGATCAGCACCAGCCGTTCGTAGCGGTCGAGGAAATCCGAAATGTCCTTGGGCAGCGGCGGCGGGTCGGCGCGCACCGCCTCGACGGTGTGCATGAAGGCGTCGATGCCGGTGTTGCCGGTCACGTGGATCGCCGAGTCCGGCACGCCCTCCTTGCGAAGGTTCTCGGCCGAAAGCTCCGTCGGCGCGAAATGCAGGCTGGCGACCAAGCCGCCGACGCGGCGGTTCAGCTCTTCCGGGAAGGGCGAGCGGATGTCGTGGCTGCGAAGACCCGCTTCGACGTGGCCGACGGAGATGTTGCGATAGAAGGCGCAAAGCGCGGCGACCATCACCGTCGTCGTATCGCCCTGGACCAGCACCCAATCTGGATTGAGATCGGCGAGCGCCTTGTCGATCCGGTCGAACAGCCGGCTCGACAAGGAGGCGAGCGTCTGGTTGGGCTGCATCGCCGCCAGATCCATGTCGGCCTTAAGATCGAAATTAGCGAGCGCCTGATCGAGCATTTCGCGATGTTGGCCGGTCGACACCAGCGTCGAGCGAAAGTCCTCCGCGGCGCGCAGCGCGCGCACGACGGGCGCCATCTTGACCGCCTCGGGTCGCGTGCCCATGAAGCTTACGACGTGGACCATTGTAATACTGCCAACGCTTTCTTCGGGGAGACGCAGCGCGCGCCGCGAGACCATGTTCCGCGCCGCCAAGCCCGCGTGATATTCTTTATATCGCCTGGGCTGTCAACGGCCGCGGCCCGAATCGGTCGGGCGGACGGCTGCCTCAGAGCATGAGCGCGCGGAATGCGGCGACGACCGCCGCGGGCTGTTCCTGCTGAACCCAGTGACCGGCGCCGTCGATCAGCCGCGTGCCGCGATAGTCCGCCGATGCGCCCGCCTCCATCGCTTCGAGCGCGCCGGGAGTCTGCCGCACGCCCCAGTCCTGCGCGCCCGCGACGAAGGCCATCGGCGCTTCAATCCGCCGCCCGCCGAACAGCGCCATTTCCCGCCGGTAGGCGTCGACGAAGCGGCAGCGGTACCAGTTGAGGCCGCCCTGGAAGCCCGTCCGCCCGTACTCGGCCGCATAGACCGCGAGCGCGTCGTCGGAAAGCCAGGCGTCCGGGGGCGCGGCAAGGGCCGCCGCGACGGCCTCCGGCATCGTCTGCCCCGCCTCCATGATGTAATAGGTGGGCATCCTCGCCAGCGCGTCCGCCGTCCATCCGGCCAGCCGCTCCGGCCGGTTCTCATGCCAGCCGGCCCCCTTCATGTGGAAATACGCCCGGATGAACGCCGCAAGACCTTCCGGCGCGCCCATCATGTCCGCGTTGGCGGGACGGGTGGAATAGTAGCGCTGGTAGTGCTTCCGGGGGCGATCGAGCCGGCCGAGCGCCGCATCGATGTCGTCCGCAGGCGCGTCCGGGCCGTCGGTCGGCGGCGGGCCGGGCGGCGCGAAAGGCGCGCTCATCACCGTGATCGTCCGGAAGATGTCCGGCCGCAGCAGCCCGGCCCAGCCGGCGACGGCGGCGCCGAAGTCGTGGCCGAGCACGTGGGCGGCCCGGTCGTGGCCGAGCCGCGCCAGCAGCCCCATCGCGTCGCGCACGAGATCCGGCATGCGGAACGTGAAA
>DAINCG010000307.1:0-422 GCA_036732525.1 Pseudomonadota bacterium
GCCGGTCCGCGAAGGCTTCGGGCGCCGGCCTCGGCGCGTCGGAGCCGGCGCGCGGAAACAATGGGGCGATCGCCGCGAGCTTTTCGCCCTGCGTGCTCTGCCAATCGTCCTTCAGGATGCCGCCGGTGTCCGCCGAATTCGGATTCCATGACCAATAGGTCCATGCGACCCGACCTTCCGCGACCGGCTTCGCGAGAAAGCCGACCAATGTCCGCATCCACGACCGGTCCGCAGGCGTCTGCAAATGCGAACCGAATTCCCCGACCAACACTGGCGCATGGCCGCTTTCAAAGAGGTAGGCCCAGTGCGTGCGCCATATGTCTTGCAGGCTATCGGCGGTGAAGCCATTGCGCAGCCATGGCTGGGCGTAGACCGACGCCGGAAAGAGATGGGCCGAGTAGACGAGCCGGCCGGGCCGGTTC
>DAINCG010000307.1:533-3726 GCA_036732525.1 Pseudomonadota bacterium
GAGAACGGCGTTTCCGGCGCGCTCCGCTGCGCGTCGCCAGTCGTATGGGCCGCCGCCGCCCCAAGTCGCGGCGCCGTTCGGTTCATTGAAGAGGTCGGCGCCGATGACCGACGGGATGTCGCGGAAACGGCCGGCCACGAAACGCCAGTCCTCAATCCACCGGTCCTCGGAGAAACCGCTTGAATGCCAAACACCTGACGCCTCCGGCCCATGGCCAGCGGTGATGCGGTGATTGTCCAGAAGGACGCGCATTCCGATCCGGTCTGCATACCTGACGACCTTGTCCATAATTTCGAGGCCGGTCAGACCTTTAAGGTCGCGATTGATCCGATAGTCGATGCCGGTGGGGACCGCCGCATCGTGCAACAGCTCATTGGAGAACGGCAGGCGGATCAGGTTGAAGCCGAGGTCGCGCATGTGGCGCATCATGCCGCGCCATTCCCGCGCCCAAAGGCCCTGCGGCGCGAAATTGGGCGATTCCAGGCCGAACCAGTTTACCCCATGTAGGCGTACGGGCCGGCCGGACGCGTCGACGATTCGGCCCGAACGGGTCGAAAGAGCGCCAAGCGGCGTTTGGGGCGCGGGTCGCGCGGCAGGCGCGGCTGGTCCCCCTGAAGGACGACGCATGGCGCCTGGATTGTCTCGAATAAGCCCGATCGCCCGGCCGCGCCTGATCTGCGCGCCGACGCCTCGACCCAGCGCGATGATCACGCTTTCGTCGCCGTCGACCTCTACGTCATCGCTCAGCCGCAGCACGATTTGGGCTTCGACCTCGCCAGGCATGAAGACGAGATCCGGGTCTGGCAGAAAATAGTCGACGCCGGCGGTCGCTTCGCCGCCGACGACCTGTACCGAGGTCCTGACCGCCCGATGCGCCGGCTTGGACAATTTCGCCGACATCAGCAGCTGTTTGCCGGACTCGGCGACTTCGGCATCATGCAGCGTTAAGATCGGCTGTTCGCCGGACCGTACTGCAGACGGCCATAGCGCGGCGGCTGCGAGCAAAGCACGCAAAAAGGACCTTTGAGAAACCACTGCAACCTCCTGTCGCACAAGATTTCACAAGCAGATATGGCGACCTCGTGTCGCCACTATATATCTTTCGGCCGCTAACTTTTAATGATTATAGGTTGTTTTCACCTCGCGAACTGTGATCCTTTTGGATATATAGTAGCGTAAGGGTAGAAGATCGATCAATCGCGATGGGATTTTTTTGCCGCGATCTGCCGCCGCAGCATTCTGAACCGCTTCCGTGAAGTTCTCGGAGAGCGGCGTGATCGCCCGATCGTATCGCGCCGCGGCGACGGCGGCGCGATCGTTCGGCCGCCGCTATGCGCCGCCTCGGCGGGGTTGTAGATAGGTTTGCCATGCATGCAGGCCACGCCGGTTCATATCTGCGGCGACGCTGTCCGTGGGCCCCGGCAAGTCGTCGCCCGCCTCTGGAAGCAGCGAAGCGATCTTAGCCAGCTTGTCGTCGTGCGTGCTTGCCCAGTCGTCTTGGAGGATGCCGCCGGTATCGCCGGAATTCGGGTTCCACGACCAGTAGGTCCATGCGACGCGACCCTGCGCCGCCGGCCGTTTCAAGAAACGAATCAGGGCTCGCATCCAAGCGCGGTCAGCCTCGGTTCGCAGATGTGAGCCGAACTCCCCGATCAGGACCGGCGCATGCCGTTCCTCATAGAGAAATGCCCAGTGCTTGGGCCAGACCCTTTCTAGGTCTTCGGGGCCGGCGACATTGCGAAGCCAAGGCTGGTCGTAAACCGACGCTGGAAACAGGTGCGTCGAATAGACGAGCTGGCCCGGACGATTCAAGCGGACAGGGAGCCGCCCTGCGCTCGCCAGATTACCGCCGTCCCAGTACCGAGAGCCTTCGGCATAGGCGACGCCTTCGACGATGATCAACCAGTCGGGGCTGATGTCGAGGATCGCGTTGCCGGCGCGTTCGGCCGTGCGACGCCAATCGTTCGGGCCGCCGCCGCCCCATGTCGCGATCCCGTGCGGTTCGTTGAAAAGATCCGCGCCGATCACAGAGGGCATGCCGCGGTAGCGTTCGGCGATGAAGCGCCAATCTTCGACCCATCGATCCTCCGAAAAGTCTTCGGCATGCCAAAGGCCGGACTCTTGATGTCCGTCGCCGGCCGTAATCCGATGGTTGTCCAGGATCACGCGCATGCCGATCATGCCGGCATATGCGATCACCTTGTCCATGATCTCGAGGCCTGTCAGTCCTCTGAGGTCGGGATTGATGTGGAAGTCGATGCCGGTCGGAAACGCGCTGCCGCGGAGAAGTTCATTGGAGAACGGCAGGCGGATTATGTTGAAGCCGAGAGCGCGCTTTTGGCGCAACATGCTGCGCCACTCCCGCTTCCAGAGCCCGTGCGGCACAAACTTTCGCGTCTCCAGACCGAACCAGTTGACCCCGTGCAACCGGACGGTCTGGCCCAGTTCGTTCACGATACGACCGTCGTCCGTCGAGAGGGGACCGAGCGGTCGATCCGCTGCGATGCTTTCAACAGGCGGCGAGGGCGGGCGCCCGACCGGGAGGTCATCATCGCGGATGAGCGCGACAGCGCGACCTTTCATGATTCTGGCGCCCTCAATCCGGCCGAGCGCCACGACAATGCTTTCATCGCTTTCCGCATGAAGGTCGTTACGCAAATCGAGGACGACATCGGTTTCGATTTCGCCCGGCATCAAGACGAGCTGCGGAGCCGGGCCGACATAATCGACGCCAGTTATCGCCTCGCCGCCGACGACATGGACCGAGGCCTTGACCGGGGACCGAGCCGGTTCGGATAGCCGGGCCTTCAGGACAAGACGGGCGCCCGGCTCAACTGCTTCGCCGTCGTACAGGGAAAGTACCGGCAACTCGCTGGGCTGGGCGATAGCTGGCCATAGCGCCTCTGCGCCAACAACGCTTCGGAACTGGTTCCGCTGAAAGATCACTGCAACCTCCTGTCGCATGGTGATTCAAGGAACGAAGACGTTTGTTGCTTCGCCTTGGTTGCGCAAGCGCCTGGGCGCAAGTAGTGTTTTGGTTGCAGTTACCTGATTGCCAAGGCGGAGTTCTCATCACTATTCGTAGGCCCGCCTGAGACGGATCAATCGCAGCGATCTTATTTTCCGTGACGATGCGTTTGCGGCGCTTTGCGTGTTCGGGCAGCGCGGCTTCGCTAAAATGCCCTGTTTGCCA
>DAINCG010000307.1:3772-5902 GCA_036732525.1 Pseudomonadota bacterium
GGCCCGCCGTACCGGTCGCGTCGAGCATGGCGAAGTGAGCAGGCAGGACCGCGTCGGTCGAAATTCGAGCGGCGTCCACGCCGACTTTGAGGCCCAAGTCCGAAAAGACCGGATGACGGGCGACCGTCAAATCGACCAGGCGCGCATAGATCGTCGGCGCGTAGGGTCGGAACGCCGCGACGATGTCCGGCGCGCAGGCGGCCGCCAGGGCGCCGAAGCCGGCGGCTTCGATGACGGCGCTGTCGCCCACGGCGGCGGCGGCGCGCCGGTGCTCGACGCCGGCGGAAATTGGCGGACCCGCCGGGGCCCCGGCGGGCGCTTCGAGCCAGATTTCCGGCGCGCCGGATATGCTGAAGCCGACGCGCACGCCGTTCGCGCCGGCCCGCACCAGAAGGTCGGCGTCGTCGATGCCGGCGGCGGCGGAAAGCATGCAGGCGACGCTCGCCATCCAGGCGTTCAGAAAGAACTGCGCCGCCTCCGCCACGTAGGCCGCAACCGCGGGATCCTCATGCTTTAGGGCCGGCGTCAGCCTGCTTTGCAGAATGGCGTTCCCGTTGCCGACGGCGGCGTGCAATTCGTCGCCCGCGGCGAGCGCGTCGGCGGCGATCGGCAACATCGCGATGGGGTCTGCCTTCAGCGCTCGATCGAGCGCCGGGGCGGCGACGCCGCCGAGCCATATCAAGCGCGCAACCGCATCTTCGTTCGGCGCGCCGAACCTGGTCGCGCCCAGCGGCGGGCCGTCGTTGATCGGCGCCCGTCCGACGGCGTTGGTTATCGGGCAGGCCGCGGTGATGATTCCCGTACCGGGTCCGGCGACGAACGCCAAGGGCACGACAAGCCCGTGATCCTGGGCCGGCGCCAGGGCGATATCGCCCGACGCGATGCAGGCGCTGCCGCCGGCCAGATCCTGCGCCCAGCCTTCGGCGACGGCGGCCGCTGCGGCGGCGTTCCGAACGACGGCGGGAATCTCGTCCAGCGATCGATAGGGCGGGCCGGCATGCAGCAATGTGCGCGGCGGCAGGGCGATGTCGGCATCGAGCCGGCCCGCGCCGACGAGCATGGGTTCCGCGGCGGCGGGACGTTCGGCGGCGTCCAGGGTCGGCTTGCTTGTCATGGCGCTCGCGTCTCGTTCCTCGGGCCGCCTCAGCGCAGGCGCGGCGATTGGGCGCCTTCGGCCTCGGCGCTCTGCACCAGGTCCGAGAGCTGTCGGATGAAGAGGTCGCGCGCTTCGGGCGCGAGTGCTGCGACCGTGCGTCGGTGGGCGCGTTCGGCTGGCGCGGAGAGCTCGTTGAGGAGCGTGCGGCCGGCGTCTGTCAGCGCCACAAGCCGCTGGCGTTTGTCGGCGGGGTTTGTCCGGCGGCTGACGAGGCCGCGGCGCTTCAATCGCGCGACGACGTCCGCCGTATTGGTGCGATCGAGCCATAGAGAGCGGGCGAGGACGGCCTGCTCCCGCTCGCCCGACTGCGCGAGCTCCGAAAGCAGGCTGTACTGAACGGGCGTGATGTCGAAGCCGGCGCACTCCTCCAGGAACAGCGCCACGTGGATCTGATGCAGCCGACGCGCCAGGAAGCCCGGCCGGGCGGTCAATGGCTTCTTCTGCCACTCGGCGCTATCGCCGGCTGGCGTTTCGGTCTTGCCTGTCGGGACCATCGTTCTGCGCGCTACTTGCCGAAGAGGGCCTTGATGCGCGCGACCAGCGCCGCCCACGCGTACCTGCCGCCCCGCGCCGGTCCGGCGTCCCGCACATCGCCGCCGGCCGCCGCAGCTGCGAGGTTCGCGGCGAAATCCGCCATCAGCGCGCGCGCCGCCGCCTCGACGATGGCGCCCCTCGAGTACTGCGCGAGCGGGCCTCGAAGCGCATAGCGCGTCGTAACTTCAAGACGCGTGGATGATCCTTCCGGCGCGAGGCTGAACGTCACTTCGCCGTCGGCGCGGGTGCGGCTGGTCTTGTCCTCGCTGCGGCCAAGGACGACGCCGGATTTGGCGGCGCTGTCGAAGCGGACATCCGCTGCGCCCCGGAACGTCGCGCGCATCGGGCCGATGGCGACCGCGAACGCGCCGGTCGCGGCGCCGGACGCCGGGTCGTAGCTCTCGAGCGATGCGCCCGGCAGGCACCTGGCGACGGTCTCG
>DAINCG010000308.1:0-3732 GCA_036732525.1 Pseudomonadota bacterium
ACCGCGTTGAGCGGCGTGCGCAGTTCGTGGCTCATGTTGGCGAGGAATTCGGACTTCGCGTTGTTCGCGCGCTCCGCCGCCTGCTTAGCGAAGTCGAGCTCTTCCTCCGTCCGCGCCTGCGCGGTGACGTCGCGGCCCGCGCCGCGGTAGCCCAGGAATGCGCCCTTCCGGTCGAACAGCGGCTTGCCGCTGACGGAAAAGCAGCGCCGGCCGATCGGCGTCTCGGCCCAGAACGAGAAGCCGTGGAACGGCGCCCGCGCGATCAGGTCCGCCATGTGCGCGCTGACGTCGCCGCCCGTCGCGCTCTGCCGCAGAAGGTCGGTCCAGCGCGTGCCGATCAGGTCGGCCGGCTTGTAGCCGGTCAGGTCGTAGGCGCGCTTCGACAGGAAGACGAAGCGGTGTTCGGCGTCGGTCTCCCAGATCCAGTCGGCGCTGACCTCCAGGACATCGGTGAAGCGTTCGATGGCGCGGCGCAGTTCCTGGTCGGCCTTGATGCGGCTCGCCGCCAAGAGGCCCGCGCCCAGGAGGGCTACGATCGAGCCGCCGCGCGCGGCCAGGATCAACGCCGGATCGGCGTCCTGGCCGGCGCCCAGGGCGCCGCCGGTCGCGACGAAGATCGCGCCGATCAGGGCGCAGAGGATCGGTCCGAGCGCCCAGGTCAGCCAAAGGCACGGGAACGCCATGCCGAGATAGGCGATCGCGATCACGTCGCCCGTATCCAGGAGCAGGTCCGCTCCCAGAATCAGGGCGCCGTAGACGATGGCGGCCGCGACGACGATGACATGGTTCAGCACGGGGACGGGTCTCCGTACGCGATTCTTGCGTTTGTCGCCGGAATCTGACCCCGAATTGGTTAAGGCGAGGTTAGCAACCGTTAACGGCGGCTAACCCTGCCCGTCGGCCGGTTCAGATCGAGAATCCGGCCGTCTTGGTCTCGAGATACTCCTCAATGCCCTCATGGCCGCCCTCGCGGCCGAGGCCGGAGGACTTCATGCCGCCGAACGGCGCGGCGGCCGCCGTCGGGTTGATGTCGTTGACGCCGATGATCGCGAAGTCGAGGCCCTCGACCGTGCGCAGCGCCTTCGCGACATTGTTGGTGTAGACGTAGGCCGCGAGGCCGTAATGGGTGTCGTTCGCCATCGCCAGGACGTCGTCGCTGCTTTCGAACGGCACCACGGCCGCGACGGGGCCGAACGTCTCTTCCCGGTAGATCAGCATGTCGGGCGTCACGTCGGCCAGGACGGTCGCGGCGTAGAAGTGGCCGCGGTCGAGTCCGTTGTCCATCAGCCGGTGGCCGCCGCACATGACGCGGGCGCCCTTGGCCTTGGCGTCCTCGACCTGTCGCTCGACTTTGGCCACCGCCGCTTCGTTGACCAACGGACCAATGCCGACGCCGTCCTCCATGCCGTTGCCGGCGCGCAGCCGTTCAACCCGGCCGGTCAGTTCGGCGACGAAGGCCTCGGCGCTGTCCTTGTGGACGAACATGCGGTTCGGGCTGATGCAGGCCTTCCCGGTGTTCAGGAACTTGATCAGGCTCGCGCCCTTGGCCGCGTGGGTCGGGTCGGCGTCTTCCCAGACGATGAAGGGCGCGTGGCCGCCGAGCTCCAGCGAAATACGCTTCATGTTCTCGCCAGCCTTGCCGGCCAGCATCCGGCCGACGGCGGTCGAGCCGGTGAAGGTGATCTTGCGGACGCGCGGGTCGGTCGTGAAGACGTCGCCGACGGGCTTCGGGTCCTTCGCCGTCACCAGGTTGACGACGCCGGCCGGCACGCCGGCTTCCTCCAGGATCTTGAAGACCGCGACCGCGCAGAGCGGCGTCGCCTCCGCCGGCTTCAGGACGACGGTGCAGCCGGCCGCCAGCGCCGGCGCCAGCTTCCGGGTCAGCATGGAGATCGGATAGTTCCAGGGCGTGACCGCCGCGACGACGCCGACCGGGGCCTTCAAGATAATGAAGCGCTGGTCGCCGCGCGGCGCAGGGATGGTCTCGCCGTAGACGCGCTTCGCTTCCTCGGCATACCAGAGCAGGAAGTCGGCGGCGTACTGGGTTTCGTTCCGGGCGGCGCGGAGCGGTTTGCCCTGCTCCGTCGTCATGAGGCGGGCGAGGTCTTCCTTCCGCTCCTGCATCAGGCCCCAGGCCTTGTAGAGGATGGCGGAGCGTTCATAGGCGGTCTTGCCGGCCCAGGCGGGGAAGGCGGCGGCGGCCGCGTCGATCGCTGCGGTCGCGTCGTCGGCGCCGCCGTCCGGCACGCTGTCCACGACCTCGCCCGTCGCAGGATTGAGGCTCTCGAACATCTTGCCCGACTTCGCCTTCAGCCATTCGCCGTTGATGTACACGTGGGTGCGCTCCGCATTCGCCTGATAACGTCGGCGGCACTCTAGCCGGACGGGACGGCGGCGCAAGGCGGGCCGCGGCGTCCGGCCGCGCGCGGATGTGATCGTTGTCGCGGGGGACGCCTCTTGCCGCGCCGGCGGGGCGTCGCCAATTAACATTTATCAACGATGCTGGCGCGCCGAAACGCGCGAGCGTCGTTTCTTTCATTCTGTTTTGACGACGGGCGTGCCGAGCGCGGCATGCGCCATCCGTCGTCGGGAGCACGCACGATGGGATCGTATTCGGCCATCACCGACCACGAGCGTTCGCTTCGGGACCGCCGGAGCGAACGCGAATGGCTGCAATTCAACCCGCCGCCGGCATTCGGTCTGGTCGACCGGGCGATCGGCGGCGTCGGCCTGGCGTTCGCCGCCCTGGCCTATTTGGCCTGCGCGGTTTCCTGAACGAAGGCCTCGTCGATGGTGACGCCGAGGCCCGGGCGATCCGGAACTTCGACCTGACCTTCGACGACCGGGAAATCTTCCTTCGCCAGGTCGTGCAGCAGCGGATTGTGGCCGAGGCTGTATTCGACGATGAAGCCGGAGGTCGAGGCCGCGAGCACATGCAGGCCGGCCGCGAAGCCGAGCGCGCCGGTCCAGAGATGCGGCGCGAAGCCAAGGCCCCAGGCGGACGCGAGCGCGCCGATGCGCACGGCCTCCGTGACCCCGCCCGCGATCGCGAGGTCGGGCTGCAGGATGTCCGCGGCGCGCGCCTCGACGATGTCGCGGAAGTCGAAGCGGGTAAACTCGCTCTCGCCGGCCGCGATCGGGATGTCGGTCCAGGCGCGCACCTCGGCCATGCCGCGCTTGTCGTCGCCGGTCACCGGCTCCTCGAACCAGGCGAGCCGGCAGTCGGCGACGCCCGACGCGAAGCGCTTCGCTTCCGCGACCGTCCATGTGCCGTGCGCGTCGACCATGATGTCGATGTCCGGGCCCAGCGCGTCCCGCGCGGCGTGGACGCGGTCGACCGAGTGGTTGACCGTGCCGTCCTGGCTGCCGACCCGCATTTTCACCGCCTTGAAGTCGCCCCGGTCGACGAAGCTCTGCAGTTCGGCGCCGATTTCTGCCGTCGGCTTCCAGCCGCCGGAGGCGTAGGCCGGAAAACGATCCTTTCGCTTGCCGCCGAGCAGGCGATGCAGCGGAACGTCGAGCGCCTTGCCGGCGATGTCCCAGAGGGCGGTGTCGATGCCGCCGAGCGCAGCGACCGTCAGGCCGCGCCGCCCCATCACCGGGAAGCCGTGGCCCCGGTCGATGGCGAAGTGGGCGCGGCTGCCATTGTAACAGATGTCCCAGATGCGCGAGATCGCGGACGCGTCTTCGCCGACCAGCATCGGCGCCAGTTCCCGCTCGATCAGCGCGACC
>DAINCG010000308.1:3742-5890 GCA_036732525.1 Pseudomonadota bacterium
CTCGGCAATAACGGCCCGATTGACCCCGACGGCGCGACCAAGGCCGCGCAGTTCGCCTGGCTGCCGACGGCCGCCTTCGCCTCGCCGTAGCCGACGTGGCCCTGGTCGGTTTCAACCCGCACCAGGGTCGTGTCGAACGACGTCATCCGGCCGAAATCGGAGACATGCTGCCGCTCCGGCGGAATGGGCGCGCGCAGCCACGTGGCTTCGATCTTAGCGATACGCAAGGGGCGATCCTCCAGGACATCTTGTTGCGCGAGGCTAGCATGGCGGTGAACGGAATTCAGCCGCGCGCCCCGGTTGAGCCTCTTCGGCCCGCGCATATATAGTGCCGCGCCGCATTGCCGTCGGACAGCAGCCTGGAAGCGACATGAAGAAACTCTCGCCGTTCCATCTGATCGGCTATGCGACGACGGCGTTCGTGCGCAATTTCGGCACGCTGCTCGGGCTGACCGCGCCCGGGTTGCTCGTGTTCGTGGCGGCGGCGGTGGTCGGCCGGCTGCTGCTGCCGCCGGGCGCGGCGGCGGAGGCGCAGTTGGCGCTCGGCGAGGCGGGCATCGTGCTCAGCCTCGGCATGCTCGCGACCAATCTGGCGCTGATCCCGGCGTTCACCGGCTGGCATCGACTGCTGATCCTGGGCGAAGCCCGGCGCGAAAACGGCCGCACCTTCGGCTGGGACGGGCGCGAGTGGCGCTATCTCCGCAACCTGATTTCCATCTGGCTCGTTTCGGTCGGCGTCAACCTCGTCGCACGGTTGCTGGCGCCGGCGGCGGAGGCGACGCCCGCCCTGGCCATCGTCATCGTGGTGACGCTGCTGTTCTGTCATCTGTGGATCTGGGCGATAGGCGGCATGACACTGCCGGCGGCTGCGCTCAATGACGGGCGGAGCTTCGCCGATATCGTCAATCTGCTGCAGGGAAACGTGAACCGTATCGGCCTGGCGTTGATCGGGATCGGGCTGCTGATCGGCTTCGTCGGCTTCTTGCTGATCATGACGCTTTCGGCGATCGGCCTCGCCAGCGGCTCCGTCTATCTCAGCTTCGTCATGACCTTTCTGCTCTACTTTATCGGCCTCTTCGCCGTCGTGAGCGTGCTGAGCCGCGCCTATGCGCTCCTGGCCGGCGCCGGTTCGCCGCCCGCGCCATCCTTGTGAAGGGCGGCCGCCGCCGTCTCCAGCCGTTCGAACGCCGGGTCGCGGGCGCCGGGCCGGTCTTTCAGCCGCGCAATCTGCGCCGCAGCCGCGGGGTCGCCGCCGGGCCGCAGAGCAATCGCTTCCTCGAAGCGCCGCGCGGCGCCCGCCAGGTCGCCCGCCTGCGCCGCCTCGAGCCCGGCCTCATATGCGGCGACCCAGCTTTCCCGTTCGTGGCGATCGCCGACGGCGAGGTCGAGCAGTTCGTAGGCGGGCACGCGCTCGGTCTTGCCCTTGACGCGCACGTCGTCCAGCCGGCGGGCGGCGACGTCGTACTTGACCAGATCGAAGGTCTGGGCGCCGATCATGATCGTCGTGCCATAGTCGCGGTTCAGGCTCTCCAGGCGCGCGGCCAGGTTCACCGGATCACCGATGGCGGTGTAGTTCAGCCGGTTCGGCGCGCCGATGCTGCCGACGAGCACGCGGCCGGTATTGACGCCGACGCGCATGCGGCAGGTCGGCAGGCCGGCCTCTTCCCAGCCGCGGTTGAGGCGGTCGAGCGCGCGCACGCAGGCGAGGGCCGCACGGCAGGCATTCAGCGCGTGGTTCTCGTCCATGCGCGGCGCGCCGAAGAGCGCCATCACTGCGTCGCCGATGAATTTGTCGACCGTGCCGCCGGTCTCACGGATCTCGTCCGCCATCGTCGCGAGGAAGGTGTTGAGCTGCGGCGCCATGCGGTGACCCAGGCGTTCGGTCGCCGTGGTGAAGCCTTCCAGGTCGATGAACAGCACTGTTATCGTGCGCCGCTCGACAGCGGGCGCGCCGGCGGCGCCGTTCTCCAGCAGCGTGCGGGCCAGCTCCGAGGGCGCGTATCGCGCCATCGCCGCCAGGCTTTCGCGCGCGCCCTCCAGCCCGTCGCCGAGGTCGGACACCTCGCGGATGGCGGACCGGAGCGGCCGGCGCCCGGTCAATTCGAGCCGGCGGAAGGGTTGCAGTTCGTTTGCCGCCGCCTGCAGCGG
>DAINCG010000309.1:0-5864 GCA_036732525.1 Pseudomonadota bacterium
GGAAGCCGAGCGGCTCGCAAAATCCTGCCGCCGGCTGGTCTGGCTGAACCCGCTTCTGCGCTATGATGGCTTCGAGCCGAAGGCGGCCGGCGTGCGCGCGATCCTGCCCCATGTGGACGAATTCCGCGCGACGCATAATCTTGAGAGCCTGGAGGCGCTGGCGGCCGCATTGAGCGCGCCCGCGCCGAGCGGAAGGACCATGACATGGCGGCAAGCGAAGTAGCGGGACAGATCGGACCGGCCGAGACGGACGAAATCATCAGTCAGGCGACGGCCTGGCGGAAGGAAGGCAAGGGCGTGGCCATCGCGACAGTCGTTTCGACCTGGGGCTCGAGCCCGCGCGCCGTCGGCTCCCAGCTCGTCGTGAATTCCGACGGCGCGTTCCTGGGCTCCGTGTCCGGCGGCTGCATCGAGGGCGCAGTCGTCACCGAAGCGCTCGACGCCATTTCCGACGGCAAGCCGCGGCTGCTCGATTTCGGGGTCTCCGACTCCCAGGCGTGGGAAGTCGGCCTCGCCTGCGGCGGCAAGGTCGAAGTGTTCGTGGAGCGCGTCGAGGCATGAAGACGCACACCTTGGAGCGGCTGGCGGCGCTTTCGAAGGCGAAGAAGCCGTTCGCGCGCGTCGTCCGCATATCCGATGGCCGGGAGACCCTGGTGCGACCGGACCGGGTCGAGGGCGACCTCGATGCGCCGTCGGAGATCATCCAGGCCGCACGGGAGGCGTTGCAGCGCGAGCGCTCCGGCATCGTCGCGCACGGCGACGCCCGCTACTTCGTGCACGTCCACAATCCGCCCCGGCGCATGGTCATCGTCGGCGCGGTGCACATCTGCCAGCCGCTCGTCGAGATGGCGCGGCTCGCCGGCTTCGACGTGACGGTGATCGATCCGCGCGGCGCCTTCGCCACGGCGGAGCGGTTCCCGGACGTTACGCTGATGGACGACTGGCCGGACGAGGCGATGGCGAAGATCGGCCTCGATTCCCGCACCGCCGTCGTCACGCTGACCCATGACCCCAAGATCGACGATCCGGCGCTGTCCGCGGCGTTGAAGTCGCCATGCTTCTATATCGGCGCGCTCGGCGGCCGGAAGACTCACGCCAGCCGCCTGGAGCGGCTGACCGCGGAGGGCTTCGACGACCGGGCGCTCGGGCGCATCCACGGACCGGTCGGTCTGGACCTCGGCGGCCGGGCGCCGGCCGAAATCGCCTGCGCCATCCTGGCGGAGACGATCCAGACCCTGCACAAAGGCGGCAAGGCATGAAGTTCAGCCGGATCGCCACGGCCGACGCCGCGGGAGCCTACCTCGCCCACTCGATCCGCCTGAAAGGCGGCGCGCTGAAGAAGGGCCGCAAGCTCTCCGACGACGACGTCGGACGGCTGCTGGACGCCGGCGTCGACAGCGTCACCGCCGCTCGCCTGGACGCCGACGACGTGCACGAAGACGCCGCCGCGGCCCGCCTCGCCAAGGCGCTGCTCGGCCCCGGCCTCAAGGCGAGCGCCGCGTTCACCGGCCGCGTCAACCTGTTCGCGGCGGAGCCGGGCGTGCTGACGCTGGATACGGCGCGCATCGACCGGATCAACGCTGTCCACGAAAGCGTCACCGTCGCGACCCTGGCGCCATTCGCCGCGATGACCGCCCGCCAGATGGCGGCGACGATCAAGATCATCCCGTTCGCGGCGCCCGAGGCGGCCGTCCAAGCGGCGGAGGCGATCGCGGCGGAGGCCGGCCCGGCGATCCGGCTGAACGCCTATCGGCCCTTCCGCGCGGCGCTGATCGAGTCGAGCGTGCTCGACAAGACGGTGCAGATCACCGAAACGCGCATCGTCGAAGTCGGCGGGACGTTCGCCGGCGAATGGCGCGCGGACCACGACGCCGACGGCATCGCCGCCGCCATCGCCGCCGCGGACGCGGCCGAGCCCGACCTCATCCTGATCGCCGGCGCGTCCGCGATCGTCGACCGGGCGGACGCCCTGCCCGCCGGCATCGAAGCGGCCGGCGGCCGCGTGCTGCATTTCGGCATGCCGGTCGACCCCGGCAATCTGATCCTGTTCGCCGAACGCCATGGAAAGCCCGTCTACGGCCTGCCGGGCTGCGCCCGGTCGCCGAAGCTGAACGGCTTCGACTGGGCGCTGCAGCGCTTCGCAGCCGGCATCCCGATGACGCCGGCCGACGTCCAGGCGCTCGGCGTCGGGGGCCTTCTGGCGGAGATCGGCGCCCGGCCGCTGCCGCGCGAGCAGGCGACGCAGCCGGCGGCCGACCCGCCCCGCGCGCCCCGCATCGCGGCCATGGTGCTCGCCGCGGGCCAGTCCCGGCGAATGGGGGCCGCCAACAAGCTGCTGGAGCCGGTCGGCGGCAAGGCGATGGTCGCGCGGGCGGTCGAGGCCGCGCTCGGCGCCGACGTCGCGACCGTCACCGTCGTCACGGGCCACGAGGCCGACCGGGTGCGCGCCGCGCTCGCCGAATATCCGGTCGCCTTCACCCACAACCCGGACTACGCCCAGGGGCTGAGCGCCTCCTTGAAGACGGCGGCGCTCGCCGCGCCGGCGGACGCGGACGCCGTCGTGGTCCTGCTGGGCGACATGCCGGGCGTGACGTCGGCGCATATCGACCGCCTGATCGCCGCCTTCAATCCGGTCGAGGGACGGGCCATCTGCGTGCCGACACGGAACGGCAAGCGCGGCAACCCCGTCCTCTGGGCGGCGCGCTTTCTGCCCGACATGGCGACGCTTTCGGGCGACGTCGGCGCGAAACCGTTGATCGGCCAGAACGAAGACGTGCTTGTCGAGGTCGAAATGACGGACGGGGCTGTCCTGGCCGACGTCGATACGCCGGAGGCGCTCGCGCGCATCCGCAGGGAGGCGGAGGCCGAGACGGCCGCGGAGTAAGCCGAAAACCCGCAATTCGCGGACGCGCGCCCCTTTCGCCGCCCGGCGGAATGCTTTAGAAGGCCCCGTTCGGGCGGCGCGGCGGCGCATTCCGGCGGGCGTGGCGGAATTGGTAGACGCGCCAGATTTAGGTTCTGGTGGCCGTTGGCCGTGGGGGTTCGAGTCCCTTCGCCCGCACCATAGCCTGACGCATACGGACAGTCTTTCAGGACAGCGGATCAGAACACGATGCAGGTTAGCGAAACCCTTGCCGAAGGCTTGAAGCGCGAATTCCAGATGACGATCACCGCTTCGGAGATCAACGAGGCGGTCGATACGCGGCTGCAGGAAATGGCGCCCAGCGTGAACCTGCCGGGCTTCCGGCCGGGCAAGGCCCCGGTGAAGATCCTGCGCCAGCGCTTCGGCAAGGCCGTGCTGGGCGAGGCGATCGACCAGAAGGTCCGCGAGGGCATGGCCTCCGCGTTCGAGGATCGCAGCCTGACTCCGGCGTTCGAACCGGAGCTCGACTTCGACGAATACAAGGACGGCGAAGACCTGAACTTCCGGGTCAAGGCCGAAATCCTGCCGGAGATCGAACCCGTCGACTTCTCCACCATCGAACTGGTCCAGCTCGAAGTGGCGGCCAAGGACGAGGACGTGCAGGCCGAACTGGAGCGCTTCGCCGAGGCGATGCGCGAGGCGGTCGACGTCGAGACGCCCCGCCCGGCGGAAAACGGCGACATCGTCGTCATCGACTTCGTCGGCAAGGTCGACGGCGAGGAGTTCGCCGGCGGTTCGGCGGAAGGCTATCAGCTGGAGCTCGGCGGCGGCGCGTTCATTCCGGGCTTCGAAGAACAGCTTCTCGGCGTGTCGCCCGGCGAGGAGAAGGACGTCAATGTCTCCTTCCCCGCCGACTACGGCGCGGAGAACCTGGCCGGCAAGGACGCGGTCTTTTCCGTAAAGGTGACCGGCCTGAAGTCGAAGGGCGCGGCCGTCATCGACGACGAGCTCGCGAAGAAGGTCGGCTTGGACGATTTGGCGACGCTGAAGTCGCAGATCGCCGAGCGGATCGCCGGCGGCTATGCCCAGGCGGCGCGGGCCCGGGTCAAGCGCGACCTGTTCGACAAGCTGGACGAAGCGCATTCCTTCGAAGCGCCGCCGACCCTGATCGAGCGGGAATTCGAGGCGATCTGGGGCGACGTCAAACAGCAGCTCGAAGGCGAGAACGCCGACGAGGTCCGCGAAGGCAAGACCGACGAGGAGCTGGAGACGGAATACCGCAGCCTCGCAGCGCGGCGCGTCCGGCTCGGCCTGCTGCTCGCGGAGATCGGCAAGCGCAATAACATCCAGGTCGGCCAGGATGACCTCGCCCAGGCGATCCGCGCCCAGGCGGCGAATTTCCCCGGCCAGGAACAGCTTGTTTACGAATACTATCAGAAAAACCCTCAGGCGCTTGGCCAGGTTCAGGCGCCCATCCTGGAAGAGAAGGTGGTCGACTTCATTCTCGAGCTGGCGAAAGTCGAAAAGCGGACCGCCACGCCCGAGGAGCTGTCGGAAGACGACGAAGAGACGGCCGGCGACGCTTGACGTTTCCGGCCGGGGCCGCCACCTCTGCTATCCTCATTCGCCCGTCCGATTCGCGACGGGCGCGCAGCGTTGGAGCCGTTATGACCGCGTTCGACCCCCTTTCCACCCTCGCCGCCGGACCGCATAGGCCGCAGATGAACGCCCTGGTGCCGATGGTGGTCGAGCAGACCAACCGCGGCGAGCGGGCCTTCGACATCTATTCGCGCCTCCTGAAAGAGCGCATCATCTTCATGACCGGGCCGGTCTATGACGAGGTGGCCGCGCTGATCTGCGCCCAGCTGCTGTTCCTGGAAGCCGAGAATCCGGACAAGGAAATCAGCTTCTACATCAACTCGCCCGGCGGCATCGTGACGGCCGGCCTCGCCATCTACGACACGATGCAGTACATCCGCGCGCCCGTGGCGACGCTCTGCATCGGCCAGGCGGCCTCGATGGGCTCGCTGCTGCTGGCCGCCGGCGCGCCCGGTAAGCGCTTCTGCTTGCCGAACGCGCGGGTCATGGTCCATCAGCCTTCCGGCGGCTTCCAGGGCCAGGCCTCGGATATCGAGATCCATGCGCGCGAGATTCTGAGCCTGCGTCAGCGGCTCAACGAAATCTATGTGAAGCATTGCGGCCAGGAACTGAAGGCGGTCGAGGACGCGTTGGAGCGCGACCGCTTCATGTCCGCGGACGAGGCGAAAACGTTCGGCATCGTCGACGAAGTCGTGGCCGAACGGTCGAGCGTTTCGGGCGACGAATAAGCGTCGGGGGTCGACCGGGCGGAAATTTACCGTCTGTTGACCCTGACCAACGCTTATTTGAACCGTTCCGGGACCTGTTCCCCGCCTTTCCCAGCCTCCGATCTTGGGCGAGACGGTTGAACAGGGGTTGACAGACCGATTACACTAGGGTCGCGGAATGCCGTGACGGATGGGAAATCGCATGAGCAAGACTTCTGGCGGCGATTCGAAGAACACCCTCTACTGCTCGTTCTGCGGAAAGAGCCAGCATGAGGTGCGAAAGCTGATCGCCGGCCCGACGGTTTTCATCTGCGACGAATGCGTCGAACTCTGCATGGACATCATTCGCGAGGAGCATAAGAGCAGCCTTGTGAAGTCCCGCGACGGCGTGCCGACGCCGTCGGAGATTTGCGGCGTGCTGAGCGATTACGTGATCGGCCAGGATCGGGCGAAGCGAATCCTCTCCGTCGCCGTCCACAATCACTACAAGCGCCTGAACCACGGCGCGAAGTCGGGCGAGATCGAGATCGCGAAGTCGAACGTCCTGCTGATCGGGCCGACCGGCTCCGGCAAGACGCTGCTGGCGCAGACGCTCGCCCGCATCCTCGACGTGCCGTTCACCATGGCCGACGCGACGACGCTGACCGAAGCGGGCTATGTCGGCGAGGATGTCGAGAACATCATCCTCAGGCTGC
>DAINCG010000310.1:0-1160 GCA_036732525.1 Pseudomonadota bacterium
CGGCGCGTAGGTCCGTTTCGGTCAGGATGCGGATCGCCGACATCAGGCCGCCTCCGCCGCGACGTCGACATCCTCGCCGGAAACGATGCGGTGATGCAGCGCCATGTCGATATTGCCGCCGCTCAACAGCAGCATCGTGGGCCCCGAAAGGCGGACGCGGCCGGCCAGCACGGCGCCGACGGCGACGGCGCCGGAGCCTTCGACGATCTGCCGCTCGCGCCAGTAGCAATGCCGGATCGCTGCGGCGATCTCCGGCTCGTCCAGAAGGACGACGTCGTCGACCAGCGCCCGGACCATCTCGAAGGTGTAGCGGTTGTCCAGGCCGATGCCGCCGCCGAGGCTGTCGGCCAGCGTCGGCAGCTCTTCGACCTCGACCGGGCGGCCTGCCTGAAGGCTTTGGAACATGGCGGCGCCGCGCGTCATCGAGACGCCGACGACGCGCACGCCCGGCTTCTTCGCCTTCATCGCCGCCGCGATCCCGGCGATCAGGCCGCCGCCGGAAAGCTGCACGACGACGGTCTCGACGTCCGGCATCGCCTCCAGCATTTCGAGGCCGAGCGTGCCTTGGCCCGCGATCACCCGTCGGTCGTCGAAGGGCGGCAGCATGGTCATCCCATCGGCGACGAGGCGGTCGACCTCCGCCTGCGCCGCATCCTGGCTGCGCCCGGCGATCACCACCTCGGCGCCCTCCCCCCGGATCGCCTCGACCTTGTTCTTCGGCACGAGTTCCGACATGGCGATGACGCAGCGCACGCCCGCCTGGGCGGCGGCGCGAGCGAGGCCGCGGCCATGATTGCCCGTCGAGACGCCGACGACGCCGGCCGCCCGCTCGGCCGGCCCGAGGCTGCGCACCGCGTTCGTCGCGCCGCGGAACTTGAAGCTGCCGGTCGCCTGCCAGTGCTCCAGCTTCAGCGCGACCGGAACGCCGGCGAGCGCGCCGAGGCTGGGCGAGGCCTCGACCGGCGTCGGACGGATCGCGTCGGCGATGGTTCGCCGCGCCGTCTCGATCTCCGCCAGGGTGACGAAGCCCGGATCGATCATGCGGCGCCCCGCGCCTCCGCGAGGCGGAACAGGCGTCCCGGCGCGCCGGGCGCCGGCGCGACGCCGGCATGGCCGAGCGCCTGCCAGAATGTCGCCAGGTTGGAGGAGACGATCGGCTT
>DAINCG010000310.1:1170-3240 GCA_036732525.1 Pseudomonadota bacterium
GAGCCGATCCTCGATCCGCTCGATCGCGCCGACCGCCGGGAGCGCGGTGCAGGACAGGAAAACGCCTTCTGCCGCCGGCGCGTCCGCGGCTTCGGCCGCGGCGACAATGCTGTCGGCGGAGATGCGGGCCATCTCCCGGTCGTCGGTCAGGCCGAGGCACTGGGCGTTGACGATATCGAGGCCATGGCCCTGGAAGTACGCGGCCATCGGCGCCGTCGTTTCGATCGTATAGGGCGTCAGGAGGGCGACGCGGCCGACGCCGAGCGCCGCGAAGGCGGCAAGCGCGGCGGCCGGCGGCGTCACGACCGGAACGCCGGGGCGACCGGCCGCGATCGCGTCCGCGACCGCGTCGTCGCCGATCACGACCGAAGCCGCGGTGCAGCTGAAGATGATGGCGGCGAGATCGACGCCAGGCGTCAGCAGGTCCGCCGCGGCCGTCAGTCTGGGGCCAAGCCGCGCGAGGTTCTCCGGCATCGTCGGATTGTCGTAGCGGACGCGCGCCGTGTGCAGGGCCGCCCGCTCCGGCTGCATGAGACGCATGCCGTCGCGTTCCGTCGTCAGGTCCGTCGAAAGCGCGATCAGCCCGATGCGCGCCGGCGCGGCCGGGGCGTCGAGGGACGCCCGGACCGGCGACGGAATGACGTCCGGCGCGCGCGGCATGGCGTCAAACGATCATGACCGGACAGGGCGCCGTGCCGGTGACCTTATGGGACACGCTGCCCATGAGGTAGCCCTCGATCGAACCGAGGCCCCGGCTGCCGATGACGATCAGGTCGCAGCCGCGTTCCTTCGCGACGGCGACGATGCCGCGCGCGATCGGCCCGTTGCGAACCAGGGCATGCACGTCGACGCCGCCGTTTTCCATCGCGCGCTGCTTGGCCGCTTCGGCGACCTCGCGGGCATGGCCGCGCATGATGTCGTCCATGTTTCCGGGGTCGCCCGGACGCACCATCGAGAACGACGCCTCCAGCATCGAATGATGGCGATAGACGGTCAGGATGGTCAGCGCGGCGCCGGTCAGCTTCTGCATCTCGACCGCCTTGTCGAGCGCTGCGTCCGCGTTCTTCGAGCCGTCGACCGGCGCCAGGATGTGCTTGAACATGGCTGCGCAGTCCCGTCACTTGGCGAAGGCGAGGTCGCGCAGGAAGAGCGCGATCTCGGGAATGAAAATCAGGGCGACCGAAACGCCCAGCAGCATAATGACGAACGGCGGCGTGCCCCGGACGACCTCGACATAAGGCCGCTTGAACACGGCGATCGCCGTGAAGATGTCGCAGCCGAAGGGCGGCGTCGCCGAACCGATCGCGACCTGCAGCGTGATGATCGTGCCGACCAGCACCGGGTCGAGCCCCACACCTTTCACCACCGGCGCGAAGATCGGCACCAGCACCAGGATGACGACGATCGGATCGACGAACATGCAGCCGATGAAAAAGGCGATCGAGATGACGAACAGCACGCCGACCGCGCCCATTTCAGAGATGCCGACCGCGCCCAGGATCGCCTGGGGGATCTGCGCGAAGGAGATGATCCAGGAGAACGCGGCGCCCGCCGCCACCAGGATGAACACCACCGCCGTGATCAGGCCGGTCGATTGGGCCGTGCTGTAGACGTCCTTGATCGTCATCGACCGGAAGACGACGACTTCGAGGATCAGGGCGTAGAGCACGCAAGCGCCCGCCGCCTCCGTCGGCGAGAAGATGCCGCCATAGATGCCGCCGATGATGATGACCGGAAAGCCGAGCGGCCAGAGCGCTTTCTGAACGGCCATCGCCCGCTCGCCCCAGGTCGACCGCGGCTCCGTCGGTACGTTGTGGCGCATGGCGTAGACGATGCTGTAGGCGGAGAACAGCACGAGGATCAGCAGGCCGGGGCCGATGCCGGCGATGAACAGCTCGGCGATCGAGGTGTTGGAGACGACGCCGTAGATGATCATGCCGATCGACGGCGGGATCAGGAAGGCGATGTCGGAAGAGTTGACGATCAGGGCGAGGACGAAGTTGTCCTTGTAGCCCGCCTGCAGCATGCGCGGGCGGAGCGGCCCGCCGACGGCGACCACCGTCGCCTGCG
>DAINCG010000310.1:3272-5864 GCA_036732525.1 Pseudomonadota bacterium
AGCCCGAGACGGCGCCGAACATGGTGCAGGCCGCCGCCGTCGAGACCGCGAGGCCGCCTTTCACGTGGCCGACGAACTTCATCACCATGTCGATCAGCCGGTTCGCCGACTGGCCGCGCGTCATGATGTCGGCGGCGAAGATGAACATGGGCACGGCGATCAGCGAGGCCGGGCGGATGCCGGCCATCAGCTGCTGGATCATCGTCTCCAGCTGGCCGAACCCGTTGAAGAGAGCGAAGAAGCCGACGAACGCGCCCACGATCAGCGGGATCATCATCGGGAAGCCCAGCAGCAGCAGGACGATCATGATGGAAAAGATGGTGAGCGCCATGATCCCGTCCCCCTCTCAGACTTCCGTTTCGTCGACGTCGTAGCCTTCGAGCACGTTCGTCGAGAGGTAGATGTCCGGCTCCACAATGTTCTTCACCGCCGTCAGCAGGTACTGCATTCCGGTCATGAAGAAGCCGAACGGCACCCAGGCGAGCGTCCACCAGACCGGGATCTGCAGGGCCGGCAGCACGCGCCCGCGGCTCGCCTGCGTCAGGATGTATCCGACCGCGTACCAGCAGAGCCCGAACATGAAGACCGCCGTCACCAGCGCGATGACGATCATCATCGCCTTGCGCGTTCGGGGCGGCATGGCGTCGTAGATCGCCGACATGCGGATATGCCGGCCCTGGCGGGCGGCGTAGCTGATGCCGGCGAAGGTGATCAGGATGATCAGAATGCGGTTCAGCTCTTCGGAGAAGAAGATGCTGGACTGGAAGACGTAGCGCCCGACGACGTTGCCGACGGTGTTCGCCGCCATCAGCAGGACGCCGACCGCCAGCATGAAGGACTCGACGCGGCTGATCAGGCTGTCGATGAACCCCAACGGGCCTGGCAGCGATGATGCGTGCGGGTTGCGCCTTGCGGGCGGCGCGGTCTCGGCGGACGCGGCGTCGTCGTTCACGGGACCGGGCCTCCTCGTCAGGTCAACGCGCGACGGCGAAGGAACATTTTCGATCGCCGTCGCACGGGGTAGCGGGTCGTCGAGACGGGCCCTACTTCGCCGCGGCGGCGAGATCCTCCTTCATCTGCTCCAGGATCGCCTTGCCGCTGTCGCCGGTCATCTCGATGAACTTGGCTTCGACCTCGGACGCGGCCTCCTTGAAACAGGCCCGCTCCTCTTCGGAGAGCACCGTCACCGTCATCTCGGGCTTGGCTTCCTTGATCTTCGCAAGCTCGGCTTCCGCGAGGCCCTTCTGGTAGCCGACGATGTAGTCGTAGGCCGTCTCGGCCGCCGCCTGGATCGCCTTCTGGTCGGCTTCGTCCAGGCCGTCATAGAAGTCCTTGTTGGCCATCACCGCGGTCGTGAAGTTGTTGTGGCCCGCATAGGTGATGTGGTCGGTCACCTCGTAGATCTTCGTGGAGTAGAGGAAGAACGTCGGGTTCTCCTGCCCCTGGATGATGTTGGTCTGCAGGCCGCCATAAACCTCGCCCCAGGGCAGCGGCGTCGGCGTCGCACCGAAGGCCTTGTAGGACTCGACCAGAAGCGGATTGGTCATGACGCGGAACTTGACCTCGTTCAGGTCGTCACAGCTCTTGACCGGCTCCTTGGTCGTCATCGCCACTTCGCCTTCCGGGAACATGACCAGCAGTTCGAGGCCCTGTTCCGCGTAAAGCTCCTGGAAGTCCTCGTTGATCGCCTTGCTTTCCTTATAAAAGCGGGCGAGCTGCGCCTGGTCGGTCGGCAGCAGGTAGGGCACGAAGAAGACCTGCGCTTCCGGGATCAGCGAGCCAGTGAAGCCAGGCGACTGGTCGACGAACTGGAGAATGCCGGCCTGGGCCTGCTCCATGATGTCCGCCGATTCGCCGAGCGTGCCATAGGGGAAGAGCTGGATTTCATGGTCGGTGTTCGCCTCGACCTCTTCCTTGAACTTCTGGGCGTATTTGCCCTGGACCTCGTCCATCGATTCTTCGAACGCATAGCGCCACGTGTCGGCCGACGCGGACGCGGCCGTGAGGGCGAAAGCGGCGGCGGCGACGCCGGCGAAAAGGTTCTTGGCATGCATGGGAGCGCCTCCTTCGTGCTGTCCGTGGCCAGGAGAGACGCCGCGCCGTCAAAACTCGGGACCGAACGCACCGCCCGCAGCCGTCAGAACCAAGTCCTGACGGAGTTGACCTTGGCGAAGCGTTGGCGAACGGAAAAACAGAGTCAATTTATTTATTGAATCATGACAATTCGGACAGGCCTGCTCAAACCGCCAGCAATGCCGGCTCCGGCGCGCTCCGATGGAGGCGCGCGATGACGCCGAGGCCGCGGTCGATATCCCGTTCCGATCCGGCGCCGATGCAGATGCGCACCCCGTTTATGCCGCCGGGATCGCCGATCGCGAAGTTCGCGCCGGCCGCGACCGCGACGCCATGGTGCCGGGCGTGCGCGACGAAGTCGTCCTCCCGCCAGCTCGCCGGGAGCGGCATCCAGACGTGCAGGCCGCGCGCACTGCCATAGTGCTCGACGCCAGCGAGTTTGCGCGCGGCGAGGACATTGCGGCGCCCGAGCTGTTCCCGCTGCCACTTCAACAGGGTCGTCGCCGTGCCGTCCTCGAT
>DAINCG010000311.1:0-880 GCA_036732525.1 Pseudomonadota bacterium
CGACCGCCGGCGAGAACCGATCCGACGAGCGGGCGAGCGCCTTCAGCGCCAGCGCCTGCCGACGCGGGCGGTGCTCCACCGTCGCGAGGTCCGCCAGCACGGCGCGGGCGTTGGCGAGCGTCATGCCCGGAACCACGCCCTCCGTCAGCGCGGGCGGGTTCGCCGCCGCGACGACGAGCTGCTGGCCCGCCTGGACGTAGAGCGCCAGCGGCCGCTCCCGCCAGGCGGGCTCACGCCGCGCGATCAGATCCGTCGCGAAGTTCGGCAGCCAGATCGAAACGATGCGTCGCTGCATTCCAGACCATGTCCCAAGCGCCAATCGATCCCTTTTTGTTCTTCAGCAATTCCAGCCGGAAAGCGGGCGCCTCCCAGGGCGCCGCGGCGGCGGCCGGCAGGGCGCGCCAGCGGGTCTCGGCCGCGCTTGCGGCGGCCGCGCCGCGCGGCTCCGGCGGCAGCAGCAGCCCGAGCGCGCCGCCATCACGTGCGGCCAGTTGCAGCCGCCGGCTTTCGGTGAAGTCCGGGGCCATGGCCGTTTCCGCGACGGCCGCCCGCGCGGCGCCCGACCGCAAGGCCTGCTCGAACGCCCAGAGCACGTCGCGCTTCGGGGCGTCGACGCGGATGATCCGATCCGCGGAAAACCCCAGCATGTTCAGCGTGTCCCCGAATATCTCCGCCGCGCCGTCGCGGTCCCGGACCCAGACGACGGGACCGCCCGCCCGTCCGGCGAGGATCGCGGCCAACGCCGGCGCGCCGGGTCCCCAGGCTTCGTGCATCGCGGCCGCAAGCACGCCGCCGCCGAGCCGCCGGTCGAGGTGCTGCTGATCGGCTGCGGCGGGTCCATGGCCTTCATCGATCCCGATCTGCGCGCCGCCGCCTCGGC
>DAINCG010000311.1:890-2900 GCA_036732525.1 Pseudomonadota bacterium
GAGGGGCAGGCGCCGAACCGCGTCCCGTCCCGCCGCGCGCCGGTCGGTCCGCCGATCAAGCCTGTCCAGCCGCCGTCGCAAAGCTTCGAGACGCGCGGCGCTCGCCACGTTCGACATGCCGTTTCCCTGTTCCAGAATGGGAACATACAGGAAACATATGTGCGGTCAAGAAACGGCTAAGCCGCTTCCGCCGCCGCCCGGTCTTCCAGGATCATCGCGGCGCCTTTTTCGCCGATCATGATGGCGGTCGAGTTGGTGTTGGCGGTCGTCACCGCCGGCATGACCGAGGCGTCGATGACGCGGAGGCCGTCGAGGCCGCGGACCTTGAGGCGCGGGTCGACAACCGCCATCGGGTCGTCGGCAGGGCCCATTTTGCACACGCCGACCGGGTGGTAGATCGTGTTGCCGGTCTCCCGGGCGAACTGCGCGATTTCGGCGTCCGTCCGGATGTCCGGGCCGGGCAGGATTTCGGCGACGGAATGGGCCTGCAGCGCGGGCTGAGCGAAGACCTCGCGGGCGAGCTTCACGCCTTCGACGATGACGCGGACGTCGTTCTCGGCGGACATGTAGTTCGGCTTGATCAGCGGCGCCTGCCGGGGGTCCGGCGACTGCGCCATGATCGTGCCGCGGCTTTCCGGCCGGGCGATCGAGCAGGCGACGGTCATGCCCGGCTGCCGCTCCAGCGCGCCGAACTTCTGCGGTCCGTAGCTCGCCGGCGAGAACAGAAGCTGGATGTCCGGGCTCGCCAGGCCCTCACGGCTGTAGGTGAACACCTGGGCGGAGGAGACGCCGAAGGTGAGGGCGCCGCGCCCCTCGATGAAGAAGCGCGCCCCTTCCCACACCAGGCGCAGCCCGCGCGAGAGCTGATTGATCGAGACCGCGTCCTTCACCCGGTGCGAGACGCGGGCGCAGTAGTGGTCGGAGAGATTGGCGCCGACGCCCGGCAGGTCGTGAAACGGTTCGACGCCGATCGACTTCAGGTGCGCCGCCGGCCCGACGCCCGAGATCTGGAGGAGATGCGGGGAGTTCACCGACCCGCCCGCCAGGATGACCTCCCGGTTGGCGCGGACCTCCGTCGGCTTGCCGCCCCGGTCGAAGGCGACGCCGACGCAGCGCTTGCCCTCGAACAGGAGGCGCGTCGCGAGCGCTTCCGTCACCACCTCGATCCGGCTCTTGTCCCGGACGTTCGCAAGATAGGTCTGCGCGGTCGAGCCGCGCCGCCGGCCGATCCGCGACATCTGGGAATAGCCCACGCCCTCGCGGTCATAGCCGTTCAGGTCTTCCTGGAAGGGGTGGCCGGCCTGCTGGGCCGCTTCGACGAAGCGATGGGTCAGCGGCAGAATGGTGCGGTAGTCCTCGACCATCAGCGGCCCGCCGTCGCCGCGCGTCGGTCCCGTGCCGGAAACGTAGGTTTCGGATTTCCGGAAGTAAGGCAGCACGTCCTCGTAGGACCAGCCGCGGCAGCCTGCCTGCGCCCAGGCGTCGTAGTCGGCGCCGTGGCCGCGGATATAGAGCATGCCGTTGATCGAGGAGGAGCCGCCCAGGGTCTTGCCGCGCGGCCAGTGGATTTCGCGCCCCGCCGTGCCGGTCTCGCCCTCGGAATGGTAGTTCCAGTTGAGCTTCGGGTGGTTCAAGAGCTTCAGGATGCCCGCCGGGATGTGGATCCAGGGGTGCGTGTCGCGCGGCCCCGCTTCCAACAACACGACGGACGCCGCCGCGTCCGCCAGCCGCCTGGCCACGACGCAGCCCGCCGAGCCCGCGCCGATCACCACATAGTCTGCTTGCATGCCCCACATTCCCCATCACGCGGCGGGTTGGCGCCGCCCTGAATTTCGCAACATGATGCCGGACCATCAGGGGGGGACGCCAGCCTTGGACAGAAACGAACTCGCCGCCAAAGGCGCCAAACTTGCGCAGGACCTGGGCTTGCCGATGCCAAACGGGGCGCCCGGCCTCAACTTTTTCGCGGCCGAAGCCGGATTCGCGGGGCTCTGGACCCGCGAGGCGCTC
>DAINCG010000311.1:2926-5815 GCA_036732525.1 Pseudomonadota bacterium
GGACCGCATCGTCGTCGTGCTGACGACGCTGGCCTGCCTGCAGCGGCTGCGGTCGCTGCGTCTGCATATCAAGCCGGCGCTCGATCTTGGCATCGAGCCGCGCGGCATCCAGGAGATCATGGTGCAGGCCGGCCTCTATGGCGGGCTGCCGATCGCGGTCGACGCGCTCAACGTCGTCGCCGAGGTCTTCGTCGAACGCAATGTCGACGCGCCGAAGCTGACCCAGGAGGAGGCGGACGCGATGGAGCTGCCGGCGGACGACCTGGCGACGTCCGGCCGCGAGATCATGGCCGATATCCATGGCGAGCGCAGTCAGGACGGCTATGCGGCGCCCGACGACCCGGCGACGTCCGCGCTCTACGAGGTCGCGATCCGCTACGGCTATGGCGTGATCTGGGCGCGTCCCGGCCTGGAGTGGCGCCAGCGCATGCTCGTCGCCGTCGCGGCCTTCACGGCGCTGCGCCTGGAGGCGACCTTGAAGAAGTTCGCGGTCTCCGCCCTCGGACAGGGTCTGACGCGGGAGCAGGTGATCGAGGCGATCATGCAGACTGCCCCATATGGCGGCTTCCCGCCGGCGCTGACCGCACTTTCGCAGGTGAAGCCGGTGTTGTTTCCGGCGGATAGTTAAGGCGAAGGATCGGCTCGATTCGCATCGGCGGCATCCCGTGGCGGCGCGCTTGCCGCCTTCGCTGACCGGGAGCATGCTTCAAAGACAACAAATCCCTACGCTTGCCGCTCAATTTCGGCGTGGGGCAGAGGGAGGCGGAAAGTATGCGGATGATGCTTCGTTGGACGGTTCCGGTGGAGCGCGGCAACGCCGCGATCAAGGACGGCCTGCTGCGGCGAACGCTGGATGAATTGATGGCGAACCATAAGCCGGAAGCCGCGTATTTCTGGGCGGAGGGCGGCAAGCGGGCCGGCATGATGGTTTTCGATATGGCCGACGCCAGCGAAATTCCCCTCATCGCTGAACCTCTTTTCTTGAACCTCGATGCGAGCCTTGAGTTCAATCCCGTCATGAATGGCGATGATCTGCAGACGGCGCTCGCCAAGGTCGCGGGCTGACGGTCGGACCGTCGCGTCGGCAGCGCCGGATCGACCTGCCTCAACCGCCATCCGGCCCGCGTGCGAGCGCGTCCTCGAAGGCGAGCAGGCGAAGCGCGCTCGAAAGATTGCCCTGCCGCGCCGCGTCGACCTCCGCGATCAGCGCGTTCATCGAGACGCCGCGACGCGCCGCGATCGCCTGAAGCCGACGCCAGAAAGCGTCCTCGATGCTGATCGATGTCCGGTGGCCCTGAAGCGTGACCGAGTGCCGGCGGATTTCCGATCCGCTCATGCCTTGGGCTTGCGTTTGGCGGGCTTCTTCGCCGCCGCGCGCCGGGAGGCCTCGACGCCGAGGCGGGCCCAGGCGAGGAACGCGTCAGGGTCGTCGAGCGTCTCGTCGGGGGCCGTCCAATAGCTCATCTCGATCGGCTTGCCCTTGCCGGCGTAGACGAAGGGCTCCGCGCCGGCCGCCGCGAACCGCGCCTTGGTCGCGTCGTCGACCTTGAAATAGAGCCGTTCGTGGGCGACGAGGCCGAACATCACGCCATCCAGAAAGACGCCGAGACCGCCGAACATGCGGCGGAACTGAACGCCGGGCAGGGGCTGGAAAAGCTCCTCCAGATAGTCGCGATACTCGGCGCTGACGGCCATCAGGCGCGTTCCCGGATAAAGCTCGCCGTGACGCCGGCGGCCGCGGCGATGTTGTCGGCGTGACTACGGCCGCTTGCCTTGCGTGGCTTCAGGTCGTGATCGCCGTCGGGCGCCCAATGAAGGCGGATATCCGGCGCAAGAGGATACTTCGGAACCTCGTTCTCGCCGCCGAAGGGATCGCGCGTTCCTTGCACGATCAGGGCAGGCGTCGATAGATCTTCCAAGTGCGCGGTCCGAAGCTTTTCCGGCTTGCCGGGCGGATGGAACGGGTATCCGAGACAGACGAGGCCGGCGGCGGCGATGTCGTCGGCGATCAGGGACGCGACACGCCCGCCCATCGACTTGCCGCCGACGAACCTCGGACTCGGTCCCGCAGCCGCATAGGCTTCCCGATATGCTGCTTCCAGCTTGGGCATGCGGTCCGGGGGACGCTTTCGCCCGTCGGTCCGACGCGCCGCCATGTAGGGGAACTCGAACCGCAGCGTACGCACGCCCCTTGCCGCGAGGGCCTCGGCGATCGCATTCATAAAGTTGGAATCCATCGGCGCGCCGGCCCCGTGCGCCAACAGCAGGACAGGCGCGTCCGCCGGACCCGTCTCGACGAACACCGGCGCTCAGCCGTTGGCGAAGAAGTCGTTGCCCTTGTCGTCGGTCACGATGAAGGCGGGGAAGTCCTCGACCTCGATCCGCCAAATCGCCTCCATGCCGAGTTCGGGATACTCGACCACCTCGACATGGCGGATGTGGTCCTGGGCGAGGCGGGCCGCACTGCCGCCGATCGAACCCAGATAGAAGCCGCCATGCTTCTTGCAGGCCTGGATGACCTGGCTCGACCGGTTGCCCTTCGCCAGCATGACGAAGCTGCCGCCGGCCGCCTGGAACTGGTCGACGTAGGAGTCCATCCGCCCGGCCGTGGTCGGGCCGAACGATCCCGACGCCATGCCCTCCGGCGTCTTCGCCGGGCCGGCGTAGTAGATCGGGTGGTTGCGGAAGTGGTCGGGCATGCTCTCGCCCTTGTCCAGCCGCTCCTTGATCTTGGCGTGCGCGAGGTCGCGGGCGACGATCAGGGAGCCGCTGAGCTTCAGGCGCGTCTTGATCGGATGCTTGGAAAGCGTCGCGCGGATTTCGTCCATCGGCTTGGTGAGATCGATCCGGACGACGTCGCCGCCAAGCTCTTCCTGATCGACGTCCGGC
>DAINCG010000312.1:0-1828 GCA_036732525.1 Pseudomonadota bacterium
CTATGCGGAGCTCGGCGTGCTCTCGGCGGCGGCAGATCCGGGCGGTCTGGAGCTGCGGCCCTTTGCGGTCGACCGGCTCGTTCTCGTCGCCGCCCGCGGCCACCGGCTCGCGGCCGAGCGCGCCGTGCGCTTCGCGGAAATCCTCGACGAGCCGTTCGTCGGCCTCGCCGAAGGCGCACTGCAGGATCATCTGGACGCGCGGGCGGCGATGATCGGCGGTCGTCTCAAGATGCGCATCAAGGCGCGGACGTTCGAGGGCGTCACCGCCCTCGTGGGCAGGGGCGTCGGCATCGGCATCATCCCGGCGACAGCGGCCCGGCGCACACGGCGTCGGGCGGAAACGGCGGCGATCCGGCTGACGCCTCGCCGTCTGCGTCGCCCAGGGCGCGGCGCTCAGCCCCGATGCGCGAAGCCTTTATGCGCACCTGGCCGGGTCGGACGATGCGCTTTCGCAGCCGAAGGGCGAGCGTTAGATTTCGCGCCTCGATCGGAGGGCGATCCCATGGACCTCGACGGCGTCACAATCCTCGTCGGCACGACAAAGGGCGCATTTCTGGTCTCCGGCGGGCAGGACCGCGCAGGCTGGAAGGTCAATGGCCCGTTTTGCGCCGGCTGGCCGATCAACCATTTGGCCGGGGACCCCGAGACCGGAACGCTCTGGGCCGGCGGCGGCGGCGACTGGTGCGGCGCTGGCGTCTGGCGATCGGAAGACGGCGGCGAGACCTGGGACGTCACGCGGCTGACGCGCGGGTCGATCGACGACTGGGCGGCAGACATGCCGGACTTCGCGCGCTCCGTTGGCTGGAGCGAGACGCCGCCGGCCTTCGGCGAAGATTTCGTGCAGATCTGGAGTCTCTGCCACGCTCACGGCGCGCTCTATGCCGGGACCAAGCCGGCAGGTCTCCTGGTAAGCCGGGACGGCGGCCGGACCTGGGACAAGGTCAAGGGCCTGACCGACCATCCGAGCGCGCGGGACTGGAACCCGGGCGCCGCCGGCCTCGTGCTGCACACGATCGTGCCGCACCCGGACGACGCGCGGACGATGTGGGTCGGCATCTCCGCCGCCGGCGTCTTCGCGACGGAGGACGGCGGCGAGACCTGGGAACGGCGTAACCGCCTTTCCAACGCCGAGGCCTGCGCGGGCCATACGCATCCCGCCGCGCCGCGCGACGGCGAAACGGGCCTCTGCGTTCACAACATGATGCGGGCGCCCGGCGCGGGCGACCTGCTCTACCAGCAGAACCATCACGGCGTCTGGCGCTCGGCAGACGGCGGGCGCAGTTGGGACGACATCAACACAGGATTGCCGTCGACCTTCGGCTTCCCGATTCGCGTCCAGAGCGTGGCTGGATCGTGCGGATGGACGCTGCCGCTGAACGGCGACATGGCCGGCCGCTTCCCGCCGGAGGCCGCGGCGGCGGTCTGGCGCTCCCGCGACGGCGGCGCGTCCTGGCAGGCGATGCGCCAGGGCCTGCCGCAGGAAAGCTGCTATTTCACCGTGCTCCGCCAGGCGATGGCGGGCGATCGCCGCGACCCGGCCGGCGTCTATTTCGGCACGAACAGCGGTTCGGTCTTCGCAAGCCTCGACGAGGGCGAGACCTGGGACGAAATCGTCCGCCACCTGCCGACGATCCTCGCGGTCGAGGCGCTCGACCGGGCGTGACTAGCGGAATTGCGCGATCACCTGGGCGCTGAAAGTCTCCATGCGCTTAAGCGTGCCGGCGAGGTCGTCGCCGTCGCCGCCGATCAGAAACTGCGTCATCCCAGCGTCGGCGAAGCGGCCGATGTCGTCCACGATTGCCGCCGCACTGCCGGTAAAGGCCCGACG
>DAINCG010000312.1:1839-5786 GCA_036732525.1 Pseudomonadota bacterium
CCTCCCGGCCCGCCTGCTCCTCGCCGACCCGAGAGTAAATGGCCAGAAGCGCGGCTTCGAGCGCCTCGGGCGCACGGCCGACGCTCTCCGCCGCCGCTTGAACCTCGTCGAGGCCCGCCCGAAACAACGCCGGCGCATCAAGCGGCGCCTTGGGATTGGCGGCGACCGGATACCATCCGTCGCCCAGCCGGCCGGCGCGGCGGCGGGCCGGCTTCGATTCGCCCCCGACCCAGATCGGCATCGCCGGGTTCTGCACCGGCTTCGGCGCGAACTTCAGGCGCTCGAAGGCGGCGTGCCGGCCGGACATGGCCGGATCGGCCGCGGTCCAGAGTTCGCGGAAGGCCTGGATGTATTCGTCGGAGGCGGCGGCGCGTTCGGCGAAGGGCGGACCGCCCAGAAGCGCGATCTCCTCCGCCATCCAGCCGACGCCGACGCCGACCGTCAGCCGGCCCTTGGACAGCGTGTCGACCGTCGCCAGCATCTTCGCCGCGAGCACAGGATGGCGGTGCGGCAGCACCAGGACGGAGGTCAGCAGGCGGATGCGTGACGTTGCGGCCGCGACGAAACTGAGGGCCGTCACCTGCTCCAGCGACACGCCGGAGTCCTGTGCGAAGAACTTGCCCGACGCCGCGTAGGGATAGGCGCTCTCCACCTCGGTCGCGACGACGACATGGTCGCTCATGCCGAAATGGTCGAAGCCCAGGGCCTCGGCCGCCTGCGCCACCGCCTTTAGGGAATCCGGCTCGCCCGCAACGCCGCGCGAGCCGAAATGCACTCCGAATTTCATTGCGCCCCACCCCCTCCATTGCGCTCAGTTGCTGCGAAAGCGCGCGATCATGTCCCAGTCGAGCTCAAGGCCGAAGCCGGGGCCGGTCGTGACGTCAACCTTGCCGTCTTTGGGCGCCGGCCGGTTCGCCCACATGCGCTGCCAGACCGGATCGCGCGACGGATGGGCGAAGCATTCGAGCCACGTGCCGTTCGGCACGGCGGACAAGAGGTGCTGGGCGATCTGGCTTTCTTCGTGGTGCGCGAGCTTGACCTCGCTCGCCCAGGCGAGCGCCGCCGACCGGCGCCAATCCGTCACGCCGCCGCATTCGGAGACGTCGACATTGATGTAGTCGACGGCATCGGCGTCGAGCAGCCGCCTGACGCCGTGGCTCGTGATCTCGCACTGGCCCGCATTGGTCGGAATTCGGATCGCGCGCCGAACGCGCGCCATCTGCTTCGCGTCGTCATGCCAGTGGCAGGGCTCCTCGAACCACGCGATGTCCTGATCCTCGATCAGCCGGGCGAAGCGGATCGCCTCTTCGGCTGGCCAGCCCCGGTTGGCGTCGACCGCCAGCATGAAGTCCGGCCCGACGGCCGTGCGGGCGGCGCGGACGCGCTCCGCATCCGCCTCGGCCGAGAGGCCGCCCACCTTGAACTTGCAGCCGCCCATGCCGGCCTCGCGGTACATCTCCATCTCCCGGCCGATGTCGGCGAGCGTCTTGCCCTCCATGTAGTAGCCCCCGATCGAGAGGATCGGCAGGTCACGGCGGTAGCCGCCAAGCAGTTCGTTGACCGGCCGGCCGACCGATTTGCCGAACACGTCCCAAAGCGCGCAGTCGACGCAGGCGATCGCCTCCAACAGCAGCTTCCGGTCGCCATTCGGGATGGTCAGCGCCGCCATCGCCGCCCAGACGCGTTCGATCTGTCGGGCGTCCATGCCGACGACCGCGGGCGCCAGCACGTCCTGGATCAGATGGCAGATTTCGAGGCCGCCTTCCCGGTTGTCGCCATTGTAGACCTCGCTCTCGAGGCCGTCGTCGGTACGAAGCCGGGTGACGACGGTCGATCGCTTCAAGACGGAATAGGTCGCGCCGCCGAAGTTCATGTCGAGCGGAATATCGACGGCGATCGCCTCAATCGAATGGATGCGCATCAGGCCCCTCCCAGGAACCGCGTCAGCCGTTGTCGACGCTGAATTCAATCCGACGGTTCCGGGCTTTGTTCCGGTCCGTATCGTTCGGCGCGACCGGCTGGCTCTCGCCAAAGCCGACGGCGCGCAGGCGGGACGGCGCAAGCCCGCGGCTCGTCAGATAGTCGCGGACGGCGGCGGCGCGCGCCTCGGAAAGCGTCTGGTTGCGCGCGGCGGACCCGGAGGAGTCGGTGTGGCCGGCGATCAGGATCTTGAGGGACCGGCAGCGATTGGCGATATCCACGACCGTCTCGAGGAACGGCGCGCTCTGGATGTCGATTTCGTCGCTGCCCGACCGGAAATAGACGGCCCCGGTCCGCGACAGAATCTCAAAGCGGCCGGCGCACTCCTCCGCGTTCAGGTCGCCGGTACGCTCGACCGCCGTCGCTTCCGGCTTCGGCGCGGGCGCTGCGAAATCAGGGGCGCCGCGGCGAAAGACGAAATCGAACGTGACCGAGCCCGACGGGACGATCGTGACGTTCGCGGCGTCCTCCAGCTTCCGGCGCCCCTCCTCCAGATCGAACATCTCGACCGCGATCGGGATCGGCGCCGCGGAGGCGACCGACACCATGTCGTCGGAGATCAGGGTCACGATGGTTTCGGCGTCCAACTCCTTCGCCACGCCGTGCAGGTCGAGGGTGTAGTCGACCGGCACGCGCATGCGGCGGCGCTCCGGCAGTTCGGCGACGGACGCCGGATCGATCCGGGCGGAGACGGTCGCGGTCGGAAACTTGAAGGTCTCGAAGAACAGGAAGCGCATCCGGACATTGCGCAGGTCGATCTTGGTGTCGACGGAATTGAGCTCGATCGAAATCCGCGCCTGGCCCGACCCGTCGATCCCGCCGGAAAAGGCGGCGAACTCGCTCGACTCTACGATCGAGCCGTTCTTGACCGACTGGAACGAGAGCGTCGACACGGTCGGGTCGAGGCGCCAGCCGCCTTCGAAGGGCTGGGCGACGGCCGGCGCCGCGGCCAGTAGGGCGAGCGCCAGGTTGAAACTTTGGGCGGCGCGCATGCCCATGCGAATTGCCTCGGCGCGCTGCCATCCGATCATGCCTGCCCCCTCGACGCGGGTCCAAAATTGGCGATTGGCATAGTCTTAACACTCGAAATGGCGCGCGAAAACGCCGAACCGCCAATACTTTCGCCCTCGATCTGTGCTAAATCTCACGACATGCAGTCTTCGAAACATCAAGCGCCATTCATGTGGCTACGTCGGCTCGTCTGGGCGGTCTGCATCGCGACAGTCGCAACCGGCGCGGCGCATTCAGTCGCAAGCGCGGAAACGCGCGTCGCGCTCGTCATCGCGAACGGCGACTATGACGAAATTCCGGAACTGGAGAACCCGCCGGCGGACGGCCGCCTGATTGCGGACCGCCTCGATGCTCTCGGTTTCCGGACGACATTGCTGATCGACGCCGAGCAGGACGAGATGAAACGCGCCATCGCGAGCTTCGGTCGGGAGCTTCGCGCGGCCGGGAGGGAGACGGTCGGCCTGTTCTACTATGCCGGCCATGGCATCCAGGCCGACGGCCGCAACTATTTGATCCCGACAGAGGCCGAACCGAAGGACCCGGCCGACCTCGACCTCGTCGCGGTCGAGGCCAACTGGGTGCTGCGGCAGATGGAGAGCGCCGGCAACCAGACGAACATCATCATCCTCGACGCCTGCCGCAACAATCCGCTGCCGGCGACGGGGCGCAGCCTGGAACGCGGGCTTGCGCGCATCGATGCGCCGACCGGCAGCTTCATCGCCTATGCGACGGCGCCCGGCCAGACCGCGGTCGACGGCGACGGCGACCACAGCCCCTTTACCGAAGCGCTCGCCCGCGCCATGGACGCCCCCGGCGCGCCGATCGAACAGGTGTTCAAGCAGGTGCGCATCGAAGTGCTGCGCGCGACCGGCGGCCGCCAGACGCCCTGGGACAGCTCGTCGCTCGTCCAGGACTTCTATTTCCGGCCGCCGGCGGGCCCTTCGGCGGGGGAAGCC
>DAINCG010000313.1:0-3332 GCA_036732525.1 Pseudomonadota bacterium
AAGCAGAGGCGGATCCAGCCCTCGCCGACCGGCCCGAAGGCGCGGCCCGGCGCGACGCCGACCTTGGTCTCGAGATAGAGGCGCTTCGCCCAGTCCAGGCTGTCCGTCAGCCCATCCACCCGGAAGAAGGCGTAGAACGCGGCCTTGGGCGGCGCCATGACGACGCGGGGGTGCGCGGTCAGCGCCGGCGTCACGATGTCCCTGCCGGCGCGGCAGCGCTCGCGGATCTCGGCGACTAGTTCCTCGCCCTCCGTCACCGCCGCGATCGCCGCCCGCTGCAGAAAGGGCGGCACGGAGGAGACGCTGTATTCGATCAGCTCCGCGAAGGCGTCGCCAAGCCAGGGCGGATGGGTCAGCCAGCCGACGCGCCAGCCGGTCATCGCCCAGCTCTTCGAGAAGCTGTTGACGACGATGACGGGGTCGTCGGGCTCGGCGAGTTCGAGGAAGGAGGGCGCCGCCGGCCGGTCGTAGACGAGCCGGGCATAGACCTCGTCCGCCATCACCCAGATGCCGCGCGCACGGGCGAAATCCA
Organism: Pseudomonadota bacterium; assembly: GCA_036732525.1. Classification (GTDB taxonomy): domain Bacteria; phylum Pseudomonadota; class Alphaproteobacteria; order Bin95; family Bin95; genus VMCJ01. The sequence goes on from DAINCG010000313.1 coordinate 533, forward strand.
GGATCGCCTGCTGCTCCTCCCGCTCCAGCATCCAGCCCGTCGGGTTGCCGGGCGAGTTCACGAAGATGATGCGGGTGGATTCGTCCGTCGCCGCGAACAGCTTGTCGAGATCGAGCCGCCAGACGCCATTCTCGTTGTCGAGGCCGACGACCCGCGCCTCCGCGCCGGCGATCTTGGCCGTCGCCTCCGCGTTCGGCCAGAGCGGGCCGACGAGGACGGCGTTGTCGCCCGCCTGCAGAATGGCCTGCATCGCCGTCAGGATGCCATGCATGCCCGACGCGGTGACGGTGACCCGGTCGGCCGCGACCGGCCGCGCGTAGAGGCCGGACATGTACCCGGCGAGCGCGGCTTGCAGCTCGGGCAGGCCGCGCTTGTGGCTGTAGAAGGTCTCGCCCGCGAGCATCGCGCGGTGGGCGGCGTCGCAGATGAACCGTGGCGTCGCCATGTCGCCTTCGCCGTACCAGAGGGCGATCGCCTCCGGGTCGCCCATGCCGAGGCGCGCGACGGCGCCGATCAGCTGTGGCGGCTGATCGACGACGACGGCGCGAAGGCGCGCGAGTCCGGGGGCGTCGACAGGCCCCCGGGCAAGCGGCGTCACGGCATCCATCGAACCGGGCCCGTCCCCTAGTTGCGGTAGCTCGGGTCCTGTCGGTCGAGACCGCGCAGCAGTCCGGCCCAGGCCCGCTGGCCCTTGGGCTCGTCGCCCGGCGCGCCGAACTTGGCGAGGCTGGCGAGCGCGGCGTCGTCCGGCACGACGAAGTCCTTGCCGGACGCGAGCACGTCGACCTGAATCTTGCAGCTCATTTCCATGTAGTAGAGGAAATGGAACGCTTCCGCGGCCGTCCGCCCGCAGGCGAGCAGGCCGTGATTGCGCAGCACCATGATGTACTTGTCGCCGAGATCCTTCTGCAGGCGGTCGCACTCTTCCTGATCGTGCGTGACCTGGGCGTAGTCGTGATAGGCGATCTGGTCGAGGATGATGTTCGAATGCTGCGACAGCGGCAGCAGTCCGCACTTCATCGCAGAGACCGCCGTGCCCGCCCGGCTGTGGGTATGCAGGACGAAGTTGATGTCCGGTCGCGCCTTCAGGACGGCGGTGTGGATCAGGTGGCCGGCCTCGTTGAACTCGCCGCCGGCGGGGTCGATGACGTTGCCGTCATAGTCCGCCTTCACCAGGGAGGAGGCGGTGATCTCGTCGAAGAACAGGCCGTAGGGGTTGATCAGGTAGTTGCCCTCTTCCCCCGGCACGCGCGCGGAGATGTGGGTATAGATCAGATCGGTCCACCCGTAGCGCACGAACAGGCGGTAGAGCGCCGCGAGATCGACGCGGGTCTGCCACTCGGCTTCGGAACGGCCGGCGTCGACGGCCTTCAGGGCGGGCTGGGCTGGCGGATTCATGACGCGGCTCCTTTTTCCGGGTTCGATTGAATTCGGGGTAGCAAAGAGAAGCTACATACGCTGCTTGATCTCGATGACCTCGCGGGTCCGGACGACGCGATCCTGCCACATGCGGTCGAACTCCGCGATGAGGGCCTTGATGTCGTCGGAGCCCGCGATCTCCCGCGCCCGTGCGAGCGTCGGAAAGGCGTAGATGGCGATGTGGACGCCCGGAGTGACGTCGGACCAGCCGCGCTCCGCGGACTCCGCCTTGAAGGCGGCCTTGGCGTCCGGCAGGTGCTCGGTCTCGTACCAGCGCTCGAAAGCGTCCCGGTCCGCTTCCGGAACTTCGGCGCGGACGATCAGATAGGCGGCCATGGGGGAGGCTCCGTCGGCGACTTCTGCGACACATTCTTTCAGCCGCCGCGTCCGCGCGCAATGGAGCATCGCTTGCAATCGCTTTCCCGTCGCCCAGAGTCTATCCGTCAATTCAGCGGCGGGAGACGTGACGATGCCCATCCGGTTCCGTAACGCGGTCGCAATGGCGGTCCTGACCACCGCCGTGGCCGTCGCCGGCTCCGCGCCGGCCCAGAGCATCTTCAAGGACGCCGGCAGCGTGCTGAAGGGTCTCGGCGGCGGCGGACGCAGTTCATCGCTGTCCGACGGCGAAGTCGCAGGCGGGCTGAAGGACGCGCTGCGCGTCGGCACGGAAACGGTGACTGGCGACCTCGGCGCGAAGGACGGCTTCTTCGGCGACCCGGTCGCCCACATCCCGCTGCCCGGCTGGATGAAGACGGCCCGCAACGTCATGAAATTCACCGGCCAGGCCGGCCTGCTCGACGAGGTGGAGCTGCGCATGAACCGGGCGGCCGAAGGCTCGATGGAGACGGCGAAGGAACTCTTCGGCGACGCCATCCAGCAGATGACCTTCGACGACGCCCGCAAGATCCTTTCCGGGCCGGACGATTCCGCGACCCGCTATTTCCAGGGCAAGATGTCGGACCCGCTCGCCGCCCGCATGCGCCCGATCGTCGAGCGCGAACTCGTTGAGACCGAGGCCTTCGCCGCATATGACCGGGCCGCGGCCGCCAACGGCGCTGCCGCCCTAGCCCCCCAGGGCAAGACGCTGATGATCGATCACGCGGTCGACGGCGCGCTCAAGGGCCTCTTCCACTATATCGCGGAGGAGGAGAAGGCGATCCGCAACAATCCGGTCAAGCGCGTGACGCCCTTGCTGCAGAAGGTCTTCGGGTAGAGGCGCGGGCCCCCTACTTCTGCCAGGAGAACTTCGTCCGTTCCGTGAAGCCGCACTGGGCGGCGCGGAAGCGGCCGAGCCGCGTCGCGTCCGGCTCGTCCGGCGTGATCGGCGCGCGGCCGAAGCCGATCGGCCGTTCGATGTCGCTGTCGGGCGCGATGTCGAGCC
>DAINCG010000313.1:3388-5783 GCA_036732525.1 Pseudomonadota bacterium
CCGCGGGTCAGAATGCCGCGCGGATCGCGGAAGCGGTACGCGACGTAGAGGCGCTTCTTGCTCGTGTTGCGCAGGACGACGCTGTAGAGATATTCGCCGGGCGGACAGCCGTCCACGCTGCGGCACACGCTCAGCGCATCCAGGATCTCAAGCGAGCGGCAGTTCGCCAGCGCGCTCCCGACCGGCCAAGCGGCGATCATCAAGAAAGTCAGCAGCGCGACGCGCACCGGCGCGCGACAGCGTTTCGAATCCGACATGTCGGCCTTTCCCTGGCGTTGTGGAGATCGGAGAGATCCCGAATCCTCAAGCGAAGAAAACGAATGTCACCAACACGAAGAGCGGCACCAGGATCAAGCCCGACCATGCCATGTAGCCAAAGAAGCTTGGCATGCGCACGCCGCCTTCTTCGGCGATCGCCCGTACCATGAAATTGGGCGCATTGCCGATATAGGTGTTGGCGCCCATAAACACTGCGCCGGCCGAGATGGCAAGCAGCGTCTGCGCCATCGGCCCCATCAGCTGGACCGGATCACCGCCGGCGGTGTTGAAGAAGACGAGGTATGTGGGCGCGTTGTCCAGGAAGCTGGAAAGGATGCCGGTCAGCCAGAAATACATCACGTTGATCGGCTCGCCCGCGGGAGTCGTCACCATCGAAACGACGCTGGAAAGCGCGCCGTTCAGGCCGGATTTCAGGATCGCGATCGCCGGCACGATGGTCAGGAAGATGCCGACGAACAGCTTCGCCACCTCCATGATCGGGAACCAGGTGAAACCGTTCGCCTCCCGGTTCGCCATCGGGGTCAGCTTCCACGACAGGAATGCGATCAGCAGCAGCAAAACGTCGCGGGCGATGTTCTGCAGTTCCCAATGCACATGATAGACCAGGAACTCGACGCCCGGCTTCCAAACGCCGCTCATCAGCACCGCGCCGACGACGCCGGCCAGCAGCAGGAAGTTGATCTTGCCGTCGATGCCCAGCGCCTCGGCCTGCTCCTCGGGGTCCGGGGCGGGAATGCCGCCTTCTTTCTTCACGAGATAGCTGTCGAGCATGAAGTAGAGCACGAGCAGGATGATCGAGAGCATCAGCATCGGCAGGAACATGTGCGTCGTCGGCCAGAAGAACGACACGCCCTTCAGGAAGCCGAGGAACAGCGGCGGATCGCCGAGCGGCGTCAGCGATCCGCCGATATTGGCGACCAGGAAGATGAAGAAAACGATCGTGTGAACCCGGTAGCGCCGGTTCTCGTTGGCGCGCATCAAGGGCCGGATCAGCAGCATGGCCGCGCCCGTCGTCCCCATCCAGCTCGCGAGCGCCGTGCCGATTAGCAGGAAGCCGGTGTTCAGCACCGGCGTGCCGACCAGCCGCCCGCGCAGCCGGACGCCGCCGGCGACCGTGAACAGCGACAGCAGCAGGATGATGAACGGTATGTATTCGAGCAGCAGGACGTGGATGACTTCGTAGACGGCGACCGACGCGCCGAAGACCACAGTGAACGGGATGAGGAACGCCGCCGCCCAGAACGCGGACACCTTGCCGAAGTGGTGGTGCCAGAATTCGGGCGCGACCAGCGGGAAGACCGCGATGGACAGCAAGATGCCGACAAACGGAATCGTCCAGAAGAGCGCGAGTTCGCCGCCGTCCAGATGCGGCGCCCCGGCTTCGGCCCCGAACGCGGGCGCCGCCGTCAGCAAGAGCATGGCCGACAGCGCGCCGGCGAGACCTTTCACCATGACCTACCCCTCAAGAGCGCCTCTCGCCCACGCGATGGCCGAATCCGGTCGGGCGGAGTATGCCGAAGCGCGGCTTGACCGCCAACCCAAGCCGTCAACAGACCGGCGGGCGTTGAATCCGCCCAAGGCTGCCCCTATGCTTGAAGTGTGCGAATTCGGCAATGGCGGAGGTCGGTCGCGCAACTCTGAATACGGGAGGGCCGACGTCGATGGAGATGCAGGGCGAGGCGCGCATTCCGGCGCCGAAAGCCGTGGTTTGGGACGCGCTTAACGACCCGGACGCCTTGAAGGAATCCATCGCGGGCTGCGAGGAACTGGTTCGCACCGGAGATAACTCCTTCGCCGCGAAGGTTCGCGCTAAGGTCGGTCCCGTCAGCGCGCGGTTTTCCGGCAATGTCGAACTGACCGACATCGACGCGCCCAACGGCTATCGCATCCAAGGCGAAGGGGCCGGCGGCGCCGCCGGCTTCGCTAAGGGGGGCGCCAAGGTGACGCTTGAGGAGGACGGCCCCGGCGCGACGCTCCTGAAGTATGACGTCAACGCCAGCGTCGGCGGCAAGCTCGCCCAGATCGGCGGCCGGCTGATCGACGGCGCGGCGCGCAAGATGGCGGACGACTTCTTCACGAAGTTCTCCGAGATCGCCGCCGCCCGCGCGGGCGGCGG
>DAINCG010000314.1:0-5781 GCA_036732525.1 Pseudomonadota bacterium
CGATCGGCAAGACGCGGACGACGGCGTTCGCCTTCGTCGACCCGACGACCACCCGCAACCCCTACAACCCGGCCCACACCCCTGGCGGATCGAGCAGCGGGTCGGGCGCCGTCGTTGGCGCGGGCGTGGCACCTTTCGCGCTCGGCACGCAGACGGCGGGATCGCTGCTGCGGCCCGCGGCCTACTGCGGGGCCTTTGCTTTCAAGCCGAGCCTCGGCGCGTGGCCGACATCGGGCATGTGTCCCCTGTCCCGCAGCTTCGACGCCGTCGGCGTCATCGCCCACGAACTCGACTGGCTGACGCGCGTCTACGACGTCCTGGCGGCGGCCTTCGGCGGACGCCGAACCTCGGCGCCGTCGCGCCCCCTGCGGATCGGCAAGGCCGCGGTCGACGCACAGTCGCCGGACGCCGACGCCGTCCGCGCGATGGAAGACCTGGCCGTCCGCATCGCCGCCGCCGGACATGCCGTCACGACGGTCTGCCCGCCGGCCGATATGTTTCCCGGCCTGATCGCCGCGCACAGGACGATCATGCTGGCGGAGGCCGCCCGCGACCTCGCGTCGATCATCGGCGACGCGCGGGACGACCTGCCGCCCCGGCTGGCGGCGGGGCTGGCCGAAGGGCGCGCCATCGGCGCGCCCGACGTCGCGACGGCGCAGGCCGAAGTTCTTGGAATGCGGCAAGATTTCTGGGACATCCATTCAGGTTTCGACGCCATTCTGGCGTACCCCGCGTCCGGCGCCGCGCCCGAAGGCCTGACGACCACCGGCGATCAGAGCTATCAGACGCCCTGGACGGCGCTCGGCGGGCCGCTGGTCGAACTGCCTTGCGGCCTTGCGCCGAACGGCCTGCCGGTCGGCGTCATGCTGGCCGCGCCGCCGGGCGCCGACGGCGCGCTGATGAATGTCGCGGCCGCGTTCGCGCCGCTTCTGCCCGAAACGCCCCGACCCCGGATGGAACCGCCGGTCAGCCCCGAAGGCTGAAGATCGCGTCGACCTCGACGGACGCGTTCGCCGGCAGACCGGCGACGCCGACGGCCGTCCGCGCATGCCGGCCCGCCTCGCCGTAGAGCGCGATCAGCAGGTCCGACGCGCCGTTGATGACAGCCGGGGAGGCGCCGAAGCCAGGCAGGCACTGCACGAAGCCGCCGAGCCGGACGACGCGGGCCACTTTGTCCAGGTCGCCGCCGGCCGCCGTCTTCAAATGAAACAGCAGGTTCAGCGCGCAGAGCTCCGCCGCCTTCCGTCCGGCTGCAAGGTCGATCGAAATACGGCCGTCGGACGCCTGACCGTCCGCCAGCACTGGCCCTGTATAGGGCACGTCGCCGTTCCACTCGCAGATCTGGCCCGCCATGAAGACGAGGTCGCCTTCCACGCGATAGGGCAGGAACGCGCCGCGCGGCTTGCAGACGTCCGGCAGCGCCAGACCCGCCGCGCGCAGCTTCGCTTCGATTTCGCTCATGACCTCGTTCCCGACCAAAAAGTAAGCAATTGCTTATTTACGAGGAGGCCGCGTCGTCTTCAAGCTCGGTCGCCCCGACCATGCGCAACACCATCGCTACGACGTGCTCCTGCCGGTCGGCGAGCCATGCGGCATCGGCGAGATCGGTCGAGAAAGTCGCGCTCAACGTGTGGACGTTGTTCAGATGGTGCAGGCAGAGCGCCACGATGGAGACATAGAGCTGGAGCGGATCGACCGTGTGCCGGAAGGCGCCTGCTGCATGGCCGCGCTCCAGCACGGTCCGAAGCTGCTCGATCAGCGGAGAGGACATCTTCGCGATCGCCTTCGAACGGCGGATATACTTGCCGCGCGCCAGATTCTCGTAACGCGTGATGTCGATGAAGACGCGCTGCGCCTGGAAATGCGCCCAAGTGAACCTGGTAAGACGCAGCAGGCCGTCGCGCGGCGGCGCGGCCGCCAGGTCGAGCGCCTGCTCCTCCGCCCGGATGGTCCGGTAAACGTCCTCCAGCACCTCGATGTAGAGCTGCTGCTTGCTGCCGAAATAGTGGTAGAGCATGCGCGGATTGCAGCGCGCCCGCCGCACGATGCGGTCGACCCGCGCGCCGTCGAAACCGTACTGCGCGAACTCCCGCGTTGCGGACTTGAGGAGCGAGGCCCGCGTCCGCTCCGGGTTCCGCTTCCGCGGCGCCGCCTCCACCGGCGCCGTCAGACCCGGCCGGCGGAGACGCCGCCGTCCACCATGTAGACGCCGCCGGTGCAGAAGCTGGATTCGTCGCTCGCCAGGAACAGCATCAGCTTCGCGACCTCGTCCGGCTCGCCATAGCGCTTGAGCGGCGTTCCCTGGGCGAGCGGGCGGTTGGAGCCGGCGCCCGGATCGACGCCGATTTTCTCGGCGATGGCCGCCATCATGTCGGTGTCGATCGGCGAGGGATTGACCGTGTTGACGCGGATGTCGTCCGCGGCGCCGTCGAGCGCCGCCGACCGCATCAGACCGATCACCGCGTGCTTCGAGGTGGTGTAGGCGGAAAGCTTCGGCGTCGCCCGGATGCCGGAGGTCGACGACGTGATGACGATGCTGCCGCCGCGCTGCTTCATCGCCGTCATGACGTATTTGAGCCCCAGAAAGACGCCGCGCACATTGACCGCAATGACCCGGTCGAACATCTCTGTCGGATATTCCGTTAGCGGCGAGATGGCGCCTTCGATGCCGGCGTTCAGCAGGGCTGCGTCGACCTTGCCGAAGCGGGCGACCGTCTCCGCGACGTAGAGCTTGGTCTGCTCCTCGTCCGTGACGTCGGCGACCCGATAGGCGGCGTTGTCGCCGCCCAGTTCGTCCGCGAGCGCCTTCAGCCGGTCCTCCAGCATGTCGACGAGCATGACCCGCGCGCCTTCGGCGACGAACATGCGGGCAGCCGCCGCGCCGATGCCGCGCGCGCCGCCCGTGATGATGGCGACCTTGCCGTCCATGCGGCCCATGGCGTTTCCCCCGTTGCGTGTTTGCTCAGGACTCCAGGAACTTCCGCACCGCGTCCGCCAGTGCGGCCGGCTGGTCAAGATCGACCAGATGGCCGGCGTTCGGGATCTCGACGATCTCCGTCGGGCCCGCAATGCCGTCCGCGAACTTCCGGGCGTAGCTCTTCGGCACGACCCGGTCGTCCGCGCCCCAGACGAGCAGGGTCGGACAGATGATGCGATGCAGCCGCCGCGCGATCCGGGTGTCGCCCATAGGCCAGAGCAGACGGGCCGCCGCCTCCCGCGCGCGGGTCATCTCGATCGGCCATTCGATCGGATCGGCGTCGTTCGGCCGGCGCAGAAAGTCGGTATAGGCGTCCGTGTCGTTGCAGAAGAGCGGCGCGAACTCCTGGCCCTGCTGCGCCCAGGGGTTCGCTGTCGGCTCGGCTTCGTCGTAGATGCCGAAGGGCGCGACGAGCACCAGCTTCTCGACCTTGTGCGGCCACATCGCCGCGACCTCGGCCGCCAGCGTCGCCCCGACCGAGACGCCGACCAGCGGCGGCCCGTCCAGGTCCGCGCCGTTCAGCAGTTCCCGCATCGCGACGATCCAGTCGAGCGTCGAATCGAGCTCCTTGTGGCCGAGCGCGCCCGGGAAGCCCGGGATCGACGGAGCGACGACTTCGCGGCTTCGAGAAAGCGCGTCGGCGAAGGCCGGCCATTTCGGCAGGCCGGTCAAGCCCGCCAGATAGCCCACCGGCGCGCCGGCGCCCTTGCGCCAGACCCGGCAGTCGTGGCCGTTGACGGAAACGCTCGCGGTCTTCAACTCGGACATCTGACCCTACTCCGCCGCCTCCAACGTGCGCGGCAGCGGCACGGAGCGTTCGGCCGCCGCCATCGGCTTCGGCCACCAGCGGTTCTCCCACTGGTCGTCCCAGATGTCCTTGATCTGCGGCATGACCTGCTCGGCGTAGAGCTTCGTGTTGTACATGGCGAGGTCGCGGCTCATGTTGCCGAATTGCATGAGCAGCATGAGCTGGCCGACGTGCAGTTCGCGGACGACCTCCCGCAGCTTCTCCGCCACCTGGTCGGGCGTGCCGATGATGACGTAGCCGTTGTCCAGGATCGCGTCGAACTCGCGCGCCTTCTTGTCGACGGCGAGCGCGGTCTTGTTCTCGCTGGCGACGCGGGAGACCTGGCCCTGGATGCCGGCCCGCATCGTCGCCTCGGTCGTGTAGCCGGGCGGCGTCGCGAAGCGCGGATCGACGTGCAGGCACCGGCCGTAGAAGTACTCCGCCGGCTCCTTGTAAAGCTTGTAGGCTTCCTCCTCCGTCTCGGCGACGCCGATGAACTGCAGGAAGCCCGCGCGATAGGGGTTCCGGTCCTTGCCGAGACGGTCCATCTCGTCCCAGAAGCCCTTCATCGTCGCCATGCCGGCCTTGTAGCCGTAGTAGGAGAGGTAGCAGTAGACGTAGTCCATCGCCGCGCACCACTGCCAGGTCTCGACCGAGCCGCCGCCTGGAATCCAGACCGGCGGGTGCGGATCGTTCTGCACCGGCCGCGGCCAGATGTTGACGTAGCGCTGCTGGTTGAATCGGCCGTTGAAGGCGAAGGTGTCCTTCTCCGTCCACGCCTTCACGACGAGGTCGTGCGCCTCCAGATAGCGCTCGCGCAGCATGGAGGGGTTCTGGCCGTAGGCGTAGCAGGTGTCCATCGGCGTGCCGACGGGAAAACCGGCGATCAGCCGGCCGCCGGAGATGCAGTCGATCATCGCGAACTCTTCCGCGACGCGGGTCGGCGGATTGTAGAGCGCCAGACTGTTGCCCATGACGCAGAGCGCGGTGTCGCGCGTCCGCCGGGCGAGCGAGGAGGCGATCAGGTTGGGCGACGGCATCAGGCCGTAGCCGTTCGAATGATGCTCGTTAACGCAGATGCCGTCGAAGCCGCAGTCGGCGGCGTATTCGAGCTCGTCCATGAAGTCGTTGTACATGCCGTGCGCACGGCGCGGGTCGAACAGGCTCGAATGCACGTCCACCCAGACCGAAGGATGATTGTCCCGGAAATCCTCGGGCAGTTCGGTGTACGGCATCAGGTGAAACCAGAGGTTCTTCATGGGTCGAGCGCTCCTTGGCCGTCGGTCGGGGCGATGATACCGCGCCTGCGGCAGCGGTCCAGGAGGCTTGCGGCGCCCTTCGGAAGCGTGAGACATAGAGCGCCCTTTTCGACCCAGCCGAGGTTCCGACGGCCGATGCCGAGACGCCCGACCCGAGTACGCGAAACGCCGGACGGCCGTTCCAGATGAGCCGGCTCGGCAAATGGGTCGGCCGGCCGATCCGCTGGTGGGAATGGATGCTCCTCGCCGCCGCGATCATCGGGCCGCCGACCTACCGGCTGGTACAGATCCTGCTGGAGGGCGGACAGGAATGAGCCGCGTCGTCATCGTCGGCGCCGGGCAGGCCGGCGCCTCCTGCGCCATCGCGCTTCGTCGACACGGCTTCGTGGGCGACGTCATCCTGGCGGGCGCCGAGGCGGAAGCCCCCTACCAGCGCCCGCCGCTCTCCAAGGCCTATCTGCTCGGCGAAATGGCGCTCGACCGGCTGCTGTTGCGGCCGGCTGAGTTCTACCTGGAGCAATCGATCGACCTCCGTCTCGGCGTCGAGGCGGGCGAGATCGACACGGCGGCGCAGACGGTTCGGCTCGGCGACGAGACGCTCGGCTACGATCATCTGGTGCTGGCGACGGGCGCCGCGCCCCGCATGCTGCCCGACGCCATGACCGGCGGACGGACCGGCCTCTACGTGCTGCGCGACGCGGCGGACGCCCGACGCCTCGCGCCCGAACTCGTCGCGGGCCGGCGCGCCTTCATCGTCG
>DAINCG010000315.1:0-5766 GCA_036732525.1 Pseudomonadota bacterium
CACCAGGCCGACGCCATGCTGGAAGACGGCGTCGTGCAGCGCCGCCGAAATCGCTTCGGCCTGGTCGGCGCGGACGTTCGCGAAGCCCGGGAAGACGATCGCGTCGTATTGCGCGAGCGTCGCCGCGTCCATGAGGTCCGCCTCGCCCAGCACGTCGAACGGAACGCCCGCCATCATCGCCTGGTTCTGCGCGGCCATGAACAGCTGCGCATAGGCGGTTTCGTTGAAGAACTGGGCCGCCGACGTATCGGAATAGACGATCGCCACCCGCTTCGCCGGCTCCGCGTCTTCGACCGCGGGCGGCGGCGGCGGCGCGTCGCCGATGCGATAGCTGAAACGGGAATAGTCGTTCGGGATGTAGGCTTGGTCGTTGACGTCGACGTGGACCAGCAGGCTTTCCGGCAGATCGGCGAGCGCCGCCTTCGGGATGGCGATCTCAAGCGTTTGGCCGTCCGCGCTGAAGCCGAAGTCGAGGTCGGCGACGAAGGTCTCGCCCGCCGCGCCCGTATAGAGCTTGGGCGCGCCGTCGGCGCCGATGTTGACGTTGTATTCGGCGCCGGCGGCGAAACCGAAGACCTGGTGGCCGGTCGACGCGTCCTCGTCCGTGTTCAGCCAGATCGTCGTGTTGGCGCCGATCGCGTCCGGCGCGTCGATCACCAACACGAAGCCGTCGGCGACGGCCTTGCCGTAGACCTGGAAGCCTTCGACGCCGTCCTCGGCGCTATCCAGGCGGTCGGTCGCCGCCCAGTCGTCAAGCGCGCCGTCCAGCGTCACGCCGTCCACCACGGCCGGCGGCAGCACCGGCGCCAGCCGGTAGGTGAAGCTGGAATAGTCGTTCGGCAGGAAGGCCTGGTCGTTCACGTCGACATAGAGCGCCAGCGCATCCGGCGTGACGCCCGCGGCGCCGGCGAGCGCGGTCTTCGGAATCGCGATCTCAAGGCTCTGACGGTCCGCGCTGAAACCGAAGGCAAGGTCGGCGACGAAGGTTTCGCCGGCGGCGCCGGTGTAGAGGCGCGGGACGCCGTCCGCGCCGACATTGACGTTGAATTCGGCGCCGGCGGCAAAGCCGAATACCTGGAAACCGGTGCCGGCGTCGCCGTCCGTGTTCAGCCAGATCGTCGTGCTCTCGCCGATGGCCGTAGGCGCCCGGAGCGCGACGACGAACGCGTCGTCCGCAACCTGACCGTAGACCTCGAAGCCGTCGACGCCGCTCGCCGCGCTGTCGAGCCGGGCGTCGGCCGTCCACTCGTCGAGCGCGCCGTCGAGCTGGACGCCGGCGACCGTCTCGACCGGGGCGGCAGGCGCCACGCGATAGGCGAAGCTCGAATAGTCGTTCGGGATGAAGACCTGGTCGTTGACGTCGGCATAGACCGTGAGCGCTTCGGGCGCGGCGCCGGACGCGTCGGCCAGCAAGGAGGCTGAGACGCGAATCTCGACCGTTCGGCCGTCGGCCGACTGCACGACCTCCAGGGCGTCGGAAACCAGCGTCTCGCCGGCGGCGCCCGTGTAGAGGCGCGGCTGGCCGTCCGCGTCGAAGTTGATGTTGAACTCCGCGCCGGCGGCGAAGCCGAACACCTGGAAACCGGTGGCGGCGTTCCCGTCCGTATCGAGCCAAAGCGTCGTGTTCGGACCGATCGCGACCGTATCCGTGGAGAGCGCAAGCACGAAGGCGTCCGCCTCCGCGCGGCCATAGGCGCGGAAGCCGTCAACGCCGCCGCCGGCGAGATCAAGGCGGTCGGCGTCGGTCCAGTCATCGATCAGACCATCGACGACGATGGGCGCGGGTTCGGTCATTCTTGCGTCTCCGTTGGGGCGGGCGAAGCGCTGCCAGGCGCGTGATCGCTGCAAGACACAAGAAAACTACGTAAAATTCAAACTATAATCAGTGGTAATCCCTTTTCGTGATTGATATGGATTTAGAATACATCGATCATTTATTTCGATTTTGTAATATTGGCGCAGTTCAAAGCGCCCAGGAGGGCTCCGGCTGTGTGGCGTTCTGCAGGCATCGTGGGCATCGGCGTCAGCGCGATCCTCGGCTATGCGGTGCTGGCGCACGACCGGGTCGACACGCGGATCGAGGCGATCACCGGCAACACCGTACGCATCGGCGCCGACCCCGCCCGCCTTTGGGGCACGCTGGCGCCGCCGGTCGACGCGCATTGCGCCGGAGAAGGCATACCATGGTCGTGCGGCGTCGAGGCCCGCGCTGTCCTGCAGAAGTTCGTCGATCAGAACCGGGTCGAGTGCCGGGTCGAACCGATGCCCCAAGTGGACGGCGAGCAGGTCGCGCGCTGCGACAGCGCGCGCCACGGCGACGTCGCGCTCTGGCTGATCCGAAACGGCTGGGCGGCCGACTACTTTCCCGAAAGCCAGGGCTACTACGCGCTGGCGGAACGCGACGCCCGGCAGTCCCGCGCCGGCATCTGGTCCGACCGGTAGTTCCCGACTACTGCAGCAGGCTCGGCAACAGCGTCGCGGTTTCGGGCACGGCGTAGACGACCGCCATCGCGACGAAGAACAGGCCGACGAACGGCAGGACGGCGCGGAAGATGTCGCGCAGGTCCGCATCGGGCGCCACGCCCTTGAAGGCGAACATGGCGTAGCCGAAGGGCGGCGTGATGCCGCCCAGCACGACGTTCAGCAGCATCAAGAGCCAGAACCAGATCGGATCGAAGCCGACCGTCTCCACGACCGGCAGGTAGATCGGGATGACGACCAGCATCAGCGCCACCTGGTCGATGAACATGCAGAAGACGAAGACGATGCCCATCATCGCCAGCAGGATCGCCCAGGCGGGCCATGACGTCTCGGCGACCAGCGTGGCGAGCGCGCCGGTGGCGCCGCTGAACGCCAGGAGTTGGCTGAACATCGTGGACGAGGCCATGATCACCAGGATCATGCTGGCGATATAGGCGGACTGACCGAGGCTCTCCCAGAGCATGGCGAGGCGGAGACGGCCCAGGAGCGCCGCCGTCGCGATCGAGGCCGCGACGCCCGTCGCCGCCGATTCCGACGGCGTCGCAACGCCCGCCAGAATAAAGCCCATGACGGAAAAGATGATCAGGCCGAACGGCAGGCAGCGCAGCAGGACGACGCCGGTCGGCGTGCGGTCCGGCGCCGTGGCGTCCGCGCCTTCGGGCGGCGGCGCGAGCGTCGGGTCGAGCCGGCAGCGCGCCAACGCGTAGGCCAGGAACAGGCCCGACAGCAGCAGGCCCGGCAGGATGCCGGCGACCAGCAGGCCGGCGACGGAAATATTCGCAAGCGTCGCGATGATGATCGCGAGCACGCTCGGCGGAATGATCGGCGCGATGCTGGAGCCCGCCAGAATGACGCCGATCGAGAGACGCTCGTCATAGCCGCGCCGGATCATGCCGGGATAGACCGTCCGGCCCATCATCGCCGCGACCGCCATATTGGAGCCCGAGAGCGCGCCGAAGACCGTCGCGAGCGCCATCGAGAGCGCGTATTGCCGCCCGCGGATGCGGCCGATCACGCGGTCCGCCGCCTCGAACAGCACGTCGGTCGAGCCGGAGCGGAACAGGATCTCTCCCATCAGCACGAAGAGCGGGATCGCGGTCAGCGTCGCCGTCGTCGTCGTGTCGAAGATCGAATTGACGACCATGCCGAAGGCGCCCGAGCCCAGGAAGACCAGGACGCCCGCGACGTTGATGGCGAGGAACGCCAGGAAGATCGGCATGCCGGAGAGGAAGAGGCCGAACAGCAGCCCGCCGGCCACGAGCAGGATCGCCCACCAGTCCATTCCTCAGAGCTCCGGCACGACCGGATCGGGCTTGGCCGGGCGCCCGCCGCGGTCGAGGGCGAGGCGCAGGAACTGGAAAGCGGTCAGCCAGAAGCCGACCGCGATCCAGATCGAGACCCACCATTTCGGAATCGGGAAGGCCGCCATCATCTGCACGTTCCGCGTAATCTGGCGGGCGGTCTCGCCGGCCGCGAACCAGCCGACGGCGCCGACCACAACGAAAGCCAGCAGCCAGATCGCGCGCTCGACCCGGTCGCGCCGGGCGGGCGGCAACTGTTCCAGCAGCACCGTCACGGCGACGTTGCCGCGCGTCTGGGCGACCCGCGGCATCATGCAGAACGTCATGACACAGAGCAGATAGGCGACGAGTTCCGCCGACCACCAGGTCGGCGCGTTGAAGACGTAGCGCGCCGTCACCTCGTAGACATAGGCGGCGACGATGACGGCGAGCGCGAGCGCGCCCGCCCGGGCCCCGAGCAGGGTCAGTCCGTCCAACAGGCGGACGGCCGCGCGTCCGAAGCCCGATGTCATCGTCGCGCCCTTCCGCCTATTCAGTGAGCCCGGCGGATTTCGCGATGTCGCGAAGTTCCGCCGAAGCGTCGCCGCAGCACTTGGTCCCGAGCTCCCAGATGCTTTCGACGAAGGCCGACTGCACCTTCTCCGCCATCTCGGGCGAGAGCTGCACGACCTCGACGCCGAGCTTGTCGAGTTCGGCGTCCTCTTCCGACTGGATGGCGTTGCCGAGCCAGGGCATTTCCAGTTCGGTCAGCTCGCCGGCCTCCAGCAGGACCGACTTCTCAGCGTCGCTCAGCTTGCCCCAGGCGTCCATGTTGACGAAGACCGGCTGGGTCGCGACGCCGAAGGTCGGGCGGAGGCGATACTTCGCCACCTCGTAGTGCTTCATGGAGACCATGCCGGCGGCGGGCCAGCCGGCGCCCTCGACCACGCCCTTCTGCAGGGCGGAGTAGATCTGCGAGCCCGGCAGCACGACCGGCTCCGCGCCGAGCGCGCGGATGACGCCGTGATATGTCGGCGTGCCGCGCACCTTGCGGCCGGCGAGGTCGCCTGCCGGCGACAGCGGCTCCTTCGTGAAGAGATGGTAGCCCGACATGCTGACCGACATCATGGCGACCATCTTCAGGCCGTGCGTCTTCTGGTAGAAGCTGTCCACGTAATCCCAGACGCCGGACTTGCGCCGGGCGATCGGGTCGATGTCGATGGCGTCGACCGTCAGCGCCAGCCCGCCCTCTCCCGCATGGAACACCGGGTGGGTGTAGAGCATGTCGAAGACGCCGGAGACGACCGGCTGCAGCTGCTCGAAGATCGGCACGACCTCCGGCCCGCTCACGCGGATGGCGACGGCGCCGTCGCCGATCGACTGCACGTTCTCCAGATAGCGCTCCAGGACCGCGTAGGTCGGCTTCTGGGTGCTGTTGAAGCTGGACAACAGCTTCAGTTCTGCCGCCCCGGCGGACAGGGCGACGCCGGCCCCGATAGCGGCGGCCAGTCCGGCCAATGCGACGCGGCGGGCCCGCCGCTCCAGACGTTCGATCAGTCGTTGCATCGTTCGTGCTCCTCGCTCTCACTGCGGCGGCGCCGGTTTTCTGTGCGCGCCGGCGCCGGACGCGCTTAAGGATTGGGCGCCGCGTCCCCATTCGCGGCAAAAAAAGTAAGTAACGATTTACTTAATGCGATTCCCGTGCCAGTTCCCTCGCGCTGACCGCCGGAGGAGCCGTCCATGTCATCGACCGACGTTACCCCGTCCGACCCCTGGCTCGTGAGCCTTGCGGGCGCACATGCCTGGGAGCCGCGGATCGACGCGTGGGCCTATCTGGACGATGCGGCGGCCGAACGGCCCGCGGCGGACGGTCCGCTCGCCGGCGCGCCGTTCGCGGTCAAGGACGTGATCGACGTCGCAGGGATGCCCACGGGCTACGGCTGGAACGCGCACAAGGCGACGCCCGCCCGCGCGGATGCGGCCGTCGTCGCCGCGCTTCGAGCGG
>DAINCG010000316.1:0-1339 GCA_036732525.1 Pseudomonadota bacterium
AAGGACACGCCGGCGGCCGCCGTCAATCTGAAGACCGGCGCCGGCGGCGACGCCTTCGCGGCCTGGGCCGGCGCGCAGGGGGACGGCGAGCTGCCGGGGCCCTATGCGCTCGCCCGCGCCGACGCGACGACGCTGACCGACAGTCCGTTGCAGACGCCCTCCCTGATGTCACTGGCGAGCCTCCGCGCGCTGGAGGCCGAGATGGACGGCGCCGCGCTCGATCCGCGCCGCTTTCGCGGCAATTTCTGGATCGACGGCGCCGAGCCCTGGGCTGAACTCGGCTGGGCTGGTCGCGAGCTTGCGATCGGCGACGTCCGCCTTCGCGTGCTGGAGCCGATCGAACGCTGCGTCGCGACGGCCGCCAACCCCGAAACCGGCCTGCGCGACGCAAATCCGCTGTTGCCGCTGAAGCGCCTGCATGGCCGGCCGCTCTTCGGCATGCTGGTCGAGATCGTCGCGGGCGGCGAGTTGCGGCCGGGCATGAACGTCCGGGCGATGGACGCCTGACGCCGCATGGATCCGGCCGCCGCGCCCGACTTCGCGCAACTGACCGATCGCGCCCGCGCCTGGCTGGACGGCCCCGAGGCCGCCCGAATCGTGGCCGGGGGCGACGGCGGCGCCTATGCGGTCGACTTCGCGCAACGGCGGCTAGCTGTCGGGCTCGAGCGATATGCGGATCTTTTCCGCAGGCTGGGGTTCGTCGACGGTTCGCCCGGGCTCGATATCGGCAGCGGAGCCGGGCATTGGGCGCTCGCCTACGCCGCGCTCAACGGCGCCGCCGACGGCATCGACAGCCACACCGACTTCGTTGCGATCGCAAATGGCGTCGCCCATGCGGTCGGATACGGCGACCGCATCCAATGCCGCGTCGGCGATGCCGCGCGTCTTGCCGCGCCGGACGGCGCCTATGGGGCGGCGTGGTGCCATAGCGTGCTGATGTACGTCGACGCCGAAGCGGCGTTGTTGCAGGCCAACCGCGTGCTGCGGCCGGGCGGGCGGCTGTATGTTGGCTACACTGGGCTTGGCCAGCGGCTGGCGCTGCTGGCGCCCCCGACCGATCCGCGGACGCGGTCCGCCAACCTCGTCATCGCCCTCAATCAGGGGCTCTTCCGGCTAGGTCTCGGACGAACGAAGGGCGGCCGCGTGCGCGCCCAGACGCGAGCGGAGTTGGAGAAGCTTGCCGGGCTCGCCGGCTTCGAGGTCGTCGCGCGGCCGAACCTCCAGGATGCGTCCGGCCCTCCGGGCGGTCCTGAAACAACGATCGACATGCTGTTGGAGCGTGTGGCGTCGCCCGCCGACATTGGGGCCAAGCTGCAAGGCGACGCGGCGGCGCTGGAGG
>DAINCG010000316.1:1389-5183 GCA_036732525.1 Pseudomonadota bacterium
GCGCGCCGCGCTCGGCGATCGCCGCGCTCGATCGCATGCGTCGCCGCGGCGCGGCGGGCCGCCGGCTGCGTATCCAGGCCCGCATCCAGATGGGCGCGATCGAGGCCAGCGACATCGCCCGCGCGTCTGCCGCGCTTACGTTCGACTGGTCCGGGGAGGCGCGCTGGCTGCAAGGCCTGATCGCCCTGGCCGCGCGGCAGCCCGAAGTGGCAAAGAACCGACTCGCCCGGGCGCCGGATCGGCCGGACACGGCCGCCCTTCGCGTCGCCGCCGCGCTGCTGCGGAAAGACGCTGCGTCCGTCGAGATCGGCGCGCGCGCCGCGGCCGCCTGGCCGGAAAGTCTGCTCGCCCGGCTCGCCCATATGCGCGCGCTCGATCACGCCGGCGACCGCGATACGCTGGACGCCGCGGCCCAGGCGCTCGCCCACGACCTCGAAAGCGGCCGGACCCCGCCGCATTTCTAGTCGCCGGGCCCGCCTGCCTTCTTTACGCGCACCCGGCTTCGGGGCATTCTCTCGGCGTCATGCATCGCCCGCTGCCGAACGCAGTCGGGCGGCTTCGCGCGTTCACACATCGACGAAAGATGATCGATCTGATGAAAATTGCCCGGACGGAAGCCGACGGCGGCGACCTCTTCGGCGAACTCGAAGCCCTGTTCGAGCCGACCGACGTGCGGCCGACCGGCTATCCCGACGCCGTGATCTGGAAGGGCGGGAACCACAACGGCAAGGCGGAGCCGGTCGCCCATTCGCTGACGGACGCCTATGCGCTGCTCGGCACCATCGCCGCGATCGACGTGCTGGGCCTGCCGTTCTACGCGGTGCCGATGTGGTCGCAGTACCGCCATGACAAGAAGCTGGAGCCGCTGGCGTGGTTCGGCAACATGCCGGTCACCTCGATCAAGTGGTCCACGGCCGGCGACGCCTACGTCAATGACGGCAAGGGCGGCCGCGTCGTCGTCATGGGCAAGTCGGGCAATGCGCCGCTCCGCACCCAGGCCGGCGTCTTCTGCAACGTCCGTCCCTACGGCCCGATCACGGCCGTTCGCTGCATGCCTTGCCTGCCCTATTCGCAGGACCGCGCGAAGTTCAACGTCGATCCGAAGTCCGGCATCGTCCACTCGGAAATGAACACGCCCGGCGTGCAGATGGCCTATGCCAACCGCCTGTTCCTGAAGATGGTGCACGAGACCGGCAAGGTCGGCCGCGTCGCCATGAAGCCGACCCAGGCGATGGAGGACGGCATCAACGCCGGCCTGCACTCCTGGCTGCTGCAGGGCACCAAGTTCGAGGTCGGCCGCAAATACGCCGTCGACCCCTATCAGGAGCACAAGGAGCGCATCGACGCGATCGCGGCCCTGCTGCCGTCCGACTTCCGTGACGGCATGGAAAACTGGGGCGGCCGCATCGAGCAGCACATCGCCGACACCAACTACGGCATCCTGATCTGGGACCTGATCAACAAGCAGGACACGATCGTGCTGGCGACCGATCTGGACGGCGATCGCCTGACCGACCTGATGGCGGACATCTCCGACCCGTTGCGCGCTTTCGGCGACATGGTTCTGAAGCATGTCGGCAGCGACAAGAGCATGCGCAGCCTGTGGAACGAGATGGGCTACACCACGGGCAACGGCCGCGACATGACCTCGGTCATGCACCGGATGTCCGGCCCGCCGATCCACGAGCAGACTCTGGGTTCGGCCGACGCGATGCTGCTGCGCCTTCTGGACGGCGACGAATGGGTCGGCGGCACCAAGCAGCCCTACGACCCGCGCATCCACTTCGTGCTGATCCGCGACGCCTATATCGACGCCAACCCCGGCAATCAGGCGGTCAAGGACTACCTGGATGGCGCGCTTGCGAAGTTCGACGAAGTCTATGGCGACGAGCGTCCGGGCTTCATCGACGGCTACAAGAAGCTGAAGGCGGCCATCAAGCCCTGGGGCGCCTGAGCGAGAATGTCGCCCGCCGGCGCGTCCGGCGGGCGACGCCACGACTTTGGAGGTCGCCATGCCTGACGCCGCTGCAAGTTCCGGACGGATCGATTCGGTCGACGCGTTGCGTGCGATCTATGGAGAGCCGCTCGGTCGCGCCGTGACCAAGGAGATCGACTACATCTCCGATCACTATCGCGCCTTCATCGAAGCCTCGCCGTTCGTCACGCTGTCGACCGTCGGGCCGGAGGGGCTGGACTGCTCGCCGCGTGGGGACCCGGCGGGCTTCTGCCGCGTCGTCGACAGCCACACGGTGCTGATGCCGGACCGGCGCGGCAACAATCGGATCGACAGCCTCAGCAACATCGTTCGCGACCCGCGCTGCTCGCTGCTGTTCCTGATTCCGGGCGTCGGCGAAACGCTGCGCATCAACGGCCATGCGGAGATTCGCGTCGATCCGGACCTGCTGGCGAGCTTCGAGATGGAAGGCAAGCTGCCGCGCAGCGTCATCAAGGTGACGGCGGAGCGCGTCTACTTCCAGTGCACCAAGGCGCTGGTCCGCTCCAAGCTCTGGCAGCCGGACAGCTGGTCTGGCGAACGCCAGGTGCCGACGGCGGGCCAGATCCTGAAGGGCCTGGAGGCGGATTTCGACGCCGCCACCTACGACGCCAACTATCCCGAGCACATGAAGAACACGATCTACTGAGATCGAACCGGCGGGCTGTCGCCTGATCGGGCGCATGGAACGACTGCGCCATGTGCCGGCGGGGACCGTCGCGCTCGCCGAGTTCGATCGGATGCGTCGGCGCATGTGGCCGCACTATGCCTGTGCGGCCGCATTCGGGACGGAGCGCCTGCTCGCCCGCATCCTCGGCCGGGCGGCGCTGTCGCAGGCGCCCGCGTTCGCCGCGCCGCTCGCCTATCCGCGGGCGGTGATGGGCCCGCGGCTCGGCGTCGTTATCCGGCCGGATGCGACGCAAAGGACATTGCGCAGCCTGGTGGAATTTGGCGGTCGCCGGTTTCGCCTCGACGCCTGGTTTGTCGGCTTTGGCGACTGGCGCGACGTCAGCCTGCCGAGCGCCGAGGACGCCGTCGTCAAGGCGGCGCTGGCCCTGAAGGCGGCGGATTTCCGTTTCCACGACACGCCGGCCTACGCGGTCTTCCGTCGCCGCCTCGAGCAGGGCGCGCCGGTGGTTCGCAATGGCCGCCCCGTCGACAGCGTTGTGCGGATCGATAGCTATTTCGCCGACTTCGCCGCGCTGTTCCAATCGGTCGCGCAGAACGGCGTACTCCCGCACAAGGCCGCGCGGCGCCGTTTTGGGCGATTCGCGCGGGCGCAAGTGGACGTCGGCGTCGCGATCGACGCGGATGGCGCGCTGCTCCGGCTGCCGGGCGCCCAGCACCGCTTCGCCGTCGCATGGGCGCTTGGCTGCGATATTCCGGCCGAAGTGCGCATGATCCACCGCGACCGGCTGCGCGCCATGCTGGACCAAGGTCCGGTCCGGGCGGTCGAAGCGGAAGTCCGGCGGATCGCGGGCGCCGGGCGCGCCTGAAAACATTGGGGGAAGGGCCGCCGCTTCGCCGCGCCTCCCCAGGTCGGCGTGCGGCGGCCTCTTCCCCCGAACTCGTTCAGGCGTTGGCGCGCGCGGTTGCTCCCAGCCCGCGCTGCGGCGCCTGAACGAGAACGGCCATGTTCCCCGGCCTGTGCCGGTTCGCCGCCATGTCGGCGTGCGCTTTCGGCAGATCGACCCAGTCATACGTGTCCGAGAGGCAGGGGTCCAGCCGGCCCTCGACCATCAGCTTGTTCGCCGCCGCCGCCTGGGCGAGCGTGGCGAAGTGGCTGCCCTGGATGCGCTTC
>DAINCG010000316.1:5235-5746 GCA_036732525.1 Pseudomonadota bacterium
GCGCATCCAGACATAGCGGGCGTCGAAGGTCAGGTTGTAGCCCGTGGTGCCCGCACAGAAGACGACCATGCCGCCCCGCTTCGCGACCATGCAGGAGACCGGGAAGGTCTGCTCGCCCGGATGTTCGAACACCATGTCGACGTCGTTGCCCTTCCCGGTGATCGCCCAGATCGCCTTGCCGAATTCCCGCGTCCGCTTCATGTAGGCGGCGAAGCCTTCCGCGTCGGCCATGTCGGGCAGAGCGCCCCAGCAGTCGAAATTGCGGCGGTCGATCACGCCCGTGGCGCCCAGGTTCTTGACGTAGTCGAACTTGTCGTCGCCCGAGACGACGCCGATCGCCTTGGCGCCGACCGTGCCGGCGAGCTGCACGGCGAAGGAGCCGAGCCCGCCGGCCGCGCCCCAGACCAGCACGGTCTGGCCCGGCCCCAACGCATGTGGCGCATGCCCGAACAGCATGCGATAGGCGGTTGCGAGCGTCAGCGAGTAGCAGGCGCTCTCCTCACAGGTCAGG
>DAINCG010000317.1:0-658 GCA_036732525.1 Pseudomonadota bacterium
GGATTCGCCGCCGCCGCCGGGGCGGTTCTCCGTCGCCGCGGCGACGTCCGTCGTCGACATGCCGCGCTTCGGCGGCCTGCTGCGAAGCCTGCCGCGATTTGAGGCCGTCGCCGCCGGCGCGGGAATCGCGAATTCGTTCCCGGACGACGATGGGGTCGTCCGCCAGATGCCGCTGGTCTTTCAGGTCGGCGAGACGCTCTACCCGAGCCTCGCGCTGGAGGCCGTCCGCATTCGTCGCGGGGCCGGCGCGCTCCTGCTGCAGCCGACCGCGCGGCGGCACATTGCGGCGGTCGGCATCGATGATCTGGAAATCCCGACGGACGGCGCCGGCCGCGTCTGGGCGCCGCTCGCGCGGTTCGATATTCCGCGCACGCCCGCCTATGCCGTTCTCGCCAATGGCGCCCTGCCGCAGGCGTTTACGGACAAGGTCGTGTTCGTCGGCGTTTCCGCTTCGGGCGTTGCGCCGGAAGTGCCGATCGGGGACGGCAAGCGGGCGCCGAGCCATCACCTGCAAGCAGCCGCGACGGCCGCGCTGCTGATCGGCGCGGCCGGGTACCGGCCGGACTACATCCTGTTCGCCGAAGCCGCCGCCGCGACGCTCGCCTGCATCGTCTTTCTCGGGTTCGCCGTCGCGGGCCGCCGCAACCTCGCGCTGGCG
>DAINCG010000317.1:668-1485 GCA_036732525.1 Pseudomonadota bacterium
TGATCTGGTCATACCTTACCGCCGGTTCCTGGGCGCCGGCGGCCGTGCTGGCGGCGCTGCTGCTCGCGCCGATCGGAATTTACCACTACGCCCAGTATCGCTTCCGCGTCGACAATCTGCTGTTCGACCCGACGCTGACCGCGGCGGCGCTGGCGGTCGTGGCGCTGACATGGGGCGTCTACCTGCTGGTCGCCCAGCGCGTGGCGCTCTTCCATGAGCGTTCGTTCATCGGTCGGACCGTCAGCCTGATGTCCGAAGGCCTGATCGTCACCGACCGGTCGGGCGGCATCGTCTCCGCCAACGCTGCGGCCGCGGAAATGGTCGGCCGGCTGCCGCCCCTGCGCCGGGAAGGCGACGCCGAGGACATCGCGCCCGCCAGTCTTCTGGTCGAAGACGATGGCGAGGCGCTCGAAGTGCGCAGCGCCTGGATCGCCGATCGCGGCCGGACGCTCGGCGTGCACCTCGTGCGCGACGTGACCAAACTGAAGCAGGCGGAGGACGCCGCGCTCCGGGCGTCGCAGCGGCTGGCGTCGGCCACGGAAAGCATGCCGGACGGCCTGGCGCTGTTCGGCGCCGACGGGCGCATCGTCTTTCACAATCCGGCGCTGCGCACCGTCACCGGCCTGCCGGAGCGTGATGACCTGATCGGCTGCAGCTACGCGACATTCATGGCGGCGGCGTTCGCCGAACGGCCGCCGGCCTTCAGCGAGCGGCTGGCGCGGAGCCGCGAGGAACGGCAGCTCGAGGACGAGCGGCAGACGCGGTTGGGCGCATGGATCCTCGCCCGCGAGCGGCCGACGTCTGACGGCGGCCTCGT
>DAINCG010000317.1:1495-4181 GCA_036732525.1 Pseudomonadota bacterium
CACCGACATCACGGCGATCAAGCGCGCCGAAGCGGATTTGCGTCAGGCGCGACAGGCGGCCGAAGCCGCGAACGAGGCGAAGAACCGTTTCCTCGCGACGATCAGTCACGAACTGCGGACGCCGCTCAACGCCATCCTGGGCTTCGCCGACGCGATCGACCAGGGCATGTTCGGCCCGCTGGAGAACGCGCGCTACCGCGAGTACGTCCGCTACATCATGGGCAGCGGCAGCGAACTGCTCGATCTTGTCGAGAACCTGCTCGACGTCGCCTCGGCCGAAGCGGCGGAGTTCCGGATCGACCTCAATCCGCTCGATGTCGGCGAGCTGATCGCGGGCATGGCGTTGACCTTCGAGCCGCAGGCCCAGAAGGCGGGCATCCGGATCGAGGTCGACGCGGCGTCGGATATGCCGCCTTGCCGTCTCGACCTCCGCGCCATCGGGCGCATTCTGTCCAACCTGATCAGCAACAGCCTGAAATATGGCCGCCAGGACGGTCGCGTGCTGCTGCGCGGGCGCTACGGCCCCGGCATCGGCCACATCATCGAGGTGGAGGACGACGGCATCGGCATGTCGGACGCCCAGATCGTCCGCGCGTTCGAGCCGTTCTGGCAGGCCGGCGGGCGGTCGGAAGGCATGGGCCTCGGACTGCCGCTGGTGAAGACGCTGGTCGAGCGGCAGGGCGGCCAGATCGCGATCGAAAGCGCGATCGACCGCGGCACGATCGTCAGCCTGCGGTTCCCGGAGGCCGGCCCGGGCCGGTAGCCGCGCCGCGCGTCAATCGCGGATTTCGGGATTCTCCCGTTCGAGAATGCGCTTGATCGCGGCGAAGTGTCCGGCGCGCTGGGCGCCGTTGTCGTCCGCGATCTGGCGCGCGGTCTCCTTGACCATCGCTTCCGGGATTTCGCGGAACGGCATGCCCTGCATGCGCGCGATCGCCTGCACCTTGCAGGCGCGCTCCAGGTAATAGAGATCGTCGAAGGCGCTGCCGAGGTCCGCGCCGCAGACGACGACGCCATGGTGCGCCAGGAAGCCGATGTCCTTGCCCTGCATCGCGGCGGTGATGCGATCGCCTTCCTCGGTCGAGAAGGCGACGCCGCCATAGCTGTCGTCATAGGCGATGCGGTCGTAGAAGCGGAGCGCGTTCTGCTCCACCATCTCCAGCCGGCAATCCTTCAGCAGGGTGAAGGACGTGGCGTAGGGCATATGCGTGTGCAGCACGGCGCGGGCGTTCGGGTGTTTCAGGTGCAGACGGCTATGGATGAAATAGGCCGTCTCCTCGACCTTGTGCTTGCCCTCCACCACTTCGCCGTCGTGGCGGCAGAGCACGATGTCGCTCGCGCACATCTCGCTCCAGTGCAGGCCCTGGGGGTTGACCAGGAAGGTCTCGCCCGCGTCGTCGACCGCCAGGCTGAAATGGTTGCAGATGCCTTCGCTCAATCCCAGCCGGTCCGCCCAGCGGAGCGCGCAGGCAAGATCGACTTTGTGCTCGTGCAGGTCGTTGCGCATGGTCGGACGCGTCCCTTTCGGCGCGGTGCGGAGATGTCGCGGCCCAGCATAGCCGTTGCCGCATGGCGCGCCTATATTCGCACATGCAATATCGAATGCGGGAGAGGAACGATGGCAGACAAGATCGTAAAGTCCGACGCCGAATGGCGCGCGCAGCTCTCGCCGGAAGAGTATCACGTGACCCGCGAGCACGGCACGGAGCGAGCGTTCACGGGCCGGCTTTGGGACGAGAAGCGGGCCGGCCGGTATGACTGCATCTGCTGCGGCCAGCCGCTGTTCGACTCGAAGACGAAGTATGACAGCGGCACCGGCTGGCCGAGCTACTACGCGCCGATCGAGGAGGGCGCGGTCGCGACCAAGTCCGACCGGTCCTGGTTCATGGTGCGCACGGAGGTGCTGTGCAGCCGCTGCGACGCGCATCTCGGCCACGTCTTTCCGGACGGCCCGGCGCCGACCGGCGAGCGCTACTGCATGAACTCGGCCGCGCTTTCGTTCAAGCCCGCCGAAGAGGACGAGTCGGCGGCCTGATGCCGGATGACGCGAACCCGGGCGCGCGCCGGGCGCTTCGCCCGAACGGCCGCGTCCTCCTGGCGAGCGTCATTCTGATCCTCGGGCTGGTCTTCTACGCGGGCCTCGCGGCGAACGTCGCCGACCTCTTGCCCGACCACGGCCTGGTCCAGGGCCTGTTCATCGCGTTCGCCGGCCTGATCTGGGTCTGGCCGGCGATCCGCCTGATCCGCTGGGCGTCCCGACGGGCCTGACGCCCCTCACAACATGTTCGTCGGAATCCAGAGGCGACGGCTGGCGTGCGCTTCGGCCGCCGCGATGTCGTAAGGCAAAAGGAAGCCCTGGCGCGCGGCGGGCGCAGCCTTGAGATTCGCCTCCGCCGTCGTGCGCCATGCCGTAAGCGCCGCACTGTCCGCCGACGGCGCCGGGCCCGCGAAATGGGTCCGCCACAGGCGGTCCCGGAACGCGGCGATCGCCGGGCCGTCCCGCCAAAGGATCGCGGTCTCCGTGTCCCACTTCAGGCTGCGGCCGTTCAGGTTGGCGGAGCCGACGATCGCCGCCGCATCGTCGAAGATCGAAACCTTCGCGTGGACGTAAACGATGGGCGCGCCCGCCAAGACGGATCGCGCATGCTCGGGCTCCGCGTCCGCCGGCCGCGGCGGAATGACGACG
>DAINCG010000317.1:4191-5742 GCA_036732525.1 Pseudomonadota bacterium
CTGGCCGCGGCTGCGCGAGCGTGAAGACGCCGGCGCGGAGGCCCTAGACGTCCAGGATCGTCCGGAGGGCGCGGACTTGCAGCCATTCGCCGTGCTTGGCGTCGGCGCCCGAGTTGCCGCGAAAGGCGATGTCGTCGGGCGCCGCGGGCAGCACGACGATCAGCCGCGCCGCCTTCTGCTCGCGGCCGCGCCGGGCGAGCGCTTCGGCGATGACGGGCGAGCGAAGATACTGGGATTCCAGATAAATCAGTCGCTCCGCCCGGCTGATTTCGTCGAGCGTCGCCTGTTCGATCTCGACGATGTCGGGCTTCGGTCCGAACGCGAAAGGGGAACGGCTCCGCCGGGAGCGCGTGCGCAGGAAGGTCAGCGCCGGGCTCTGCCGCAAGGGCTCGTCCGGCCGGGGCAACGGCGCAGCCGGCTTCGCCATCGGGCCGAACGGCGCGCCCATCCGGGTCACGCGGGCGTTGAACTGGGGCACGTTGGCGTTCCACTCGGCGACGAGATGGCGGCGGGCGGCGGACGCCACCGGGCCTTCGACCAGCAGGCTGACGTCGTGCCAGGTGTCGTCGGCGTCCTCCGCATGCTCCGGCGTGTCGTACATGCGCCCGGCGAGGTCGATGCCGCCCACGATGGCGCGTTTGCCGTCGAACGTCGCCATCTTCTGGTGGTAGGTCGCCGGCCAGAGGCGCATTGCTGGAAAGACCTTCACACGCGCCCGTCGGCCTTTCGCGCGGATGTAGCGCCACAGCCCCGGCGCATCGTCCAGTTCCTGTTCGCCCTGCTCTTGGACGCGCTGGCCAAGGCGGCTGAGGCGCCAGCGCAGCGCCGGCCAGAATAGGAGCTTCATGATGCGGCCAAGCTCGCCCGGGTGCAGGCAGGCGACGACGCCCAGATGCTCGGCGCCGCCGGCCTCTTCCGCTGCGGCGACGAAGCCCGCCAGCGAGCGCCAGGCGCCCCGGTGCAGGTCGTCCCCCAGAATGGGCTCGAAGTCGGTCAGCAGGATGCGGACATCGACGCCCGCCGCGGCCTTGGCGGCGAGCAGCGCGCCCCAGGTCTCGTAGCCCCGATCCCGCGCGGCGTCGCTGACCAGCGGCAGGTCCGCCTCGAACAGACGCATGCCGAACAGGATTTCGCGCTCCGCCTCCAGGGCCGCCTGCTCGAATGCGGGGAACGCTTCCGACCCTTCGATCAGGGGCGTGACGACCTCGGCGTCAGGCAAGGGACTTGCGCCGCGCGCGCCGGGGCGCGGCGAGCCACATGGCGGCGATGCTGACCCCGCACCAGGCGATGGCGACCAAGAATGCCTCCCGATAGGCGCCGTTCAGGTCGTAAAGCAGCCCGCTGAAATACGGCCCGGCGGCGCCGCCAAGCGTCGAAAACACGCTCAGAACGCCGAAAATCGTGGAATAGTTCCGGCCCTGGAACAGGTCCGCCGGCGCCGACGCGAACACCGCCGTCACGCCGTAGCCGACGAGCCCCTGCGCCAGCACCATCGCCCAGAGCAGGACCGGGTCCGGCCCGGCCGCCAGCAGAATCAGGAAGCCGTAGCAG
>DAINCG010000318.1:0-2128 GCA_036732525.1 Pseudomonadota bacterium
GGCCCGCCTCGCCGCCGCCGAACATGCCGGCGCCGCGGCGGAAGTGCTGGCGCTGGCGGGCGGCACGGCCGCATGGGCCGCGGCCGGTCTGCCGCTCGCGACAGGGCGGGAGCGGATGGCGAGCGAGCCGGTCGACCTCCGCCTTCGCGCGCGGGAGCAATCCGCGGACATCGAGGCGGCGATGCGCGCCTATCTCGCCTGGGAAATCAACCTCGTTCACGAGATGGCCGCCGACGACGATCATCGCTTCAGGGTGGCCGTTCCCGCAGAATCGTAAGCATTGCAACAAAGCGCCGGCCGCCGTTATTCTGCTGGAACGCGCGGGCGGCCGGCAGCGGCGCCGCGCCCGAATCCCGCACAGTCAGCCGAAGGAGGCAGAGCCCGTGACCGCCCAATACGATCTTATTGTCCGCAACGGCCTTATCGTCGACGGCCACGGCGGCGCGCCCTTTGCGGGCGACGTCGCGATCAAGGACGGCGTCATCGCCGCCGTCGGCCAGGTCGACGGCGCCGCCAAGGAAGAGATCGACGCGGCCGGCCGGTTCGTGACGCCCGGCTTCGTCGACATCCACACGCACTACGACGCCCAGGCGGTCTGGGATTCGCATCTGGCGCCGTCCTCGCTGCACGGCGTGACGACGGTCGTCATGGGCAATTGCGGCGTCGGCTTCGCGCCCTGCAAGCCCGAGAACCGCGACAAGCTGATCGAGCTGATGGAAGGCGTGGAAGACATTCCGGGCGCCGTCATGCACGAAGGCCTGGAGTGGAAGTGGGAGAGCTTCCCCGAATATCTGGACGCGATCGAGGCGAAGCCCCGCGACGTCGACGTCTGCGCGCTCGTCCCGCACTCGGCCGTCCGCGTGCACGTCATGGGCGACCGGGCCGTCGCGTTCGAGCCGGCGACGCCGGAAGACATCGCCCAGATGCGGGAGATCACGGCGGACGCCGTCCGCGCCGGCGCCTTCGGCGTCTCCACCTCCCGCACCACCAGCCACAAGACGCTGAAGGGCGAGTACATTCCGACGCTGCGCGTCTATGAAGACGAGCTGATGGGCCTCGCCGAGGGCCTGAACGACGCGGGCTCCGGCTTCATTGAAGCCGTTTCCGACTGGATCACCGACGCGACGCCGGAGACGATCAAGGCCGAGCCCGATCCGGTCGAGGCGTTCGGCATTCTGCGCCGGGTCGTCGAGAAGAGCGGCCGGCCGATGGTCTACACGCTCGCCCAGCGCAACAGCCAGCCGGAGATGTTCGCCCAGCTTCTGGAGATGAACCGGGAAGCCTACGAGAACGGCACGAACATCCGCCCGGTCTTCCCGCCGCGCGCGATCGGCGTGCTGCTCGGCCTGCAGGCGAGCCAGACGCCGTTCTCCGGCTGCCCGACCTTCAAAAAGCTGAACGACCTGCCGCTCGCCGAGAAGGTCGCGAAGCTGCGCGACCCCGAGATCCGGGCGAAGATCCTGTCGGAGGATCCGGTCAAGGAATCGACCTTCCCGCTGATCCATCGCATGTCCTACGGCCACATGTTCCGCTTCGGCGAGAAGGACTACATCCCGCAGGAGAACGAGTCCGTCGTCGCCATCGCCGAGCGCGAAGGCCGTAGCGCGCCGGAGGTCGCCTACGACATCCTGCTCGAGAACGACGGCAAGACCTTCATCTACATGCCGATCACCAACTACTCCGACTACAGCCTCTCGGCCTCCGAGAAGCTGCTGAACGAGAAGATGGCGATCATGGGCCTCGGCGACGGCGGCGCGCATGTCGGCTTCATCCTCGACGCCGGCTTCCCGACCTGGCTCCTGACCCACTGGGGCAAGGCGACCGGCAAGTTCGAGATGCCGGAACTGGTGCGCCGCCTGACCACCGACACGGCGGACGCCGTCGGCCTCTATGACCGCGGCCGCATCCAGGTCGGCATGAAGGGCGACCTCAACGTCATCGACTGGGATGCGCTCGATTTCGAGCAGCCCTATGTCGTCCAGGACCTGCCGGCGGGCGGCAAGCGCCTGATGCAGGGCGCCGCTGGCTACGTCTGCACCGTCGTCTCCGGCGTCGTCACCCACCGGGACGGCAAGCCGACCGGCGAACTGCCCGGCAAGCTGGTCCGCGGCCAGCGCCCGAAGCCGGC
>DAINCG010000318.1:2168-5736 GCA_036732525.1 Pseudomonadota bacterium
ATCCGCGCCGCCGCCGCCGAATAGGCGACGCGCGCCCGTCCACCGGGCCATCGTCCACGCGACGCAGGCGCCCCGCTTCGGCGGGGCGTTTTGCGTTCGGGGACCGCACTTGCCGGGCCGGCCGGGCGCGCGGCATGCTTCTGGCCGGCAACCCAGGAGATGAGGCCATGCCCGACGCGCGCCCGATGCCCGCCGCCGATTCCGCCGTCACGGAGACGCTCGCCGCCCATGCGATGGCGCTCCGCTACGCGGACCTGCCGGCCGACGTCGTCGCCGTCGCCAAGCACTGCTTCCTCGACTGGATCGGCGTGACGCTTGCGGGGCGCGACGAGCCCTTGACGCGCATGCTGGTCGACCAGGCGACGGCGGAAGGCGGCGCGGCGCAGGCGACGCTCGTCGGCGACCGGCGGCAGGTCAACGCCGGTCAGGCCGCGCTAATCAACGGCGCCGCCTCCCACGCGCTCGACTTCGACGACGTGCAGGAGCGTCTGCACGGCCATCCGACCGCCCCCGTCGCGCCCGTGCTGTTGGCGCTGGCAGAGCGGGAAAGCAAATCCGGCCGGGACGTCATCGCCGCCTTCGTCGCGGGCGTCGAGGTCGAATGCCGCATCAACCAGTTCATGGGCGAAAGCCACTACGAGCGCGGCTGGCACGCGACGGCGACCGCCGGGACGTTCGGCGCGGCCGTCGCCGCGGCCCACCTGATGGGCTTCGATGCGCAGCACTGCGCCGTCGCCATGGGCATCGCCGGCACGCAGGCCGCCGGCCTCCGCGCCATGTTCGGCACCATGTGCAAGCCGCTGCACGCCGGCCTCGCCGCCCGAAACGGCCTGTTCGCAGC
Source organism: Pseudomonadota bacterium (assembly GCA_036732525.1). Taxonomy (GTDB): domain Bacteria; phylum Pseudomonadota; class Alphaproteobacteria; order Bin95; family Bin95; genus VMCJ01. The sequence continues at coordinate 3,010 of DAINCG010000318.1, forward strand.
GGAGATGGCCGGTCGGGGCCTGACCTCGCGCGCCGACGTGCTGGAGCGGCCGCTGGGCTTCGGCTGGACCCAGTCGGAGGCGACCGACGCCGCCCGCGCGCTCGACGGCCTCGGCCGGGACTTCGAGGTGCGCAACGTGCTCTTCAAATATCATGCCGCCTGCCACGGCGTGCATGCGACGGTGGAGGCCTTGCAGGCGCTCCGCCGCGACGCCAGCGTCGATCCGACGGAGATCGAAGCGGTCGAGGTCGCGGTGCAGAGCGAGTATCTCAATATCTGCGGCATCGACCGGCCGGAGACGGGCCTTGAGGGCAAGTTCAGCCTGCGCTTCTGCGCGGCGCTGGCGCTCGAAGGCGCCGACACGGCGGCCCCCGCGACCTACAGCGACGCCAAGGTGCATGACGCCAAGATCGTCGATCTGGCGGAGCGGGTCCGCGTCACGGCGCGGCCGGAGATGGAGATGAAGACGGCCGACGTCGCCGTTCACACCAAGGGCGGCGTCGTGCATCGCGGGTCCTGGGACGCCGGCGTGCCGGATCGGGACCTCGACCGGCAGTGGTCGAAGCTCAGCCAGAAGTTCCACACCTGCGCCGACCCGGCGATCGGCGCCGAACGCGCCGACGCGACGATCGCGGCCGTGGCGGACATGGACGCGGCGGACATGGACGGGGCGGCCGGCGTCGCCAGGATCGTCGCCGCATGGGCCTGATCGGGCCAATCTGAGCGGCTCCGGCTGACCGGATAGGAGCGGACGGGTGGAAATCCGCTTTCCGATGTGGATCAGGGTGGTCCCCGCGCCCGGCGCGCGGGTGTTCGCCATGCTGTCGATGATCGAAGCGTCGGGCCGGGCGCTGATCGCCGGCGTCCTGCCGCTGGAAGCCTACCGGCTGCTCGAGGACGCGCAGACGATCTCGCTCGTCTACACGGTGGTCGGCGCGGTCGCCTTCGCGACGAGCTTCCTGGTGCCGCTGGCGCTCCGGGCCGTGCGCCGGAAGTGGATCTTCAGTTTCGGCGTCCTATGCATGGTCGCCGCGGCGGCGATGCTGGCGCTCAGCAGCACGGTTCCTTACGTCGCGGCGCTACAGTTGCGCGCGCTCTCGGTCGTCTGCGTCAACATCTCCCTCAACCTCTATATCCTCGACTACATCCGCCGGAAGGACTTCGTGAAGTCGGAGCCGTTGCGCCTCGCCTTCATGGGCGTCGCCTGGTCGGTCGGCCCCGCCGCCGGCATCTGGCTGAATTCGCACTTCGGCCTGTTCTGGGTGGCGTTCCCGGCGGCCGGCCTGTCCGCCATGGCGCTCGCCTTCTTCTGGTATCTCCGGCTGATCGAAAGTCCGGTCGTGGCGCCGGCGACGACGCGGCGCCAGCCGATGCCCTGGCAATTTATCCGCCGATATCTCGCCCAGCCGCGGCTTCGGCTCGCCTGGATCATACCGTTCGGACGGTCGACCTATTGGACCACGTTCTTCGTCTACCCGCCGATCTACATCGTGAAGAACGGCGGCGGCGAAGGCACGGTCGCGGCGATGCTGGCGGGCGGGCAGGCGCTGCTGCTGATTTCGCCAGTGTTCGGCCGGCTCGGCGCCAGGCTCGGCCTCCGCCGGGTCATCATGGCGGCGGCGATCCTGGTCGGCGTCGTCTCGATCGCCGTCGGCCTCACACAGCCGAGCCCGATGGTCGCCGCGGCGATGTTCGTGCTGGCCGCGAGCGGGGCGACCGCGCTGGACGCGTTGGGCAACATCCCCTTCCTGCGCGCCGTCCGGCACTACGAGCGTTCGGAGATGACGTCCGTCTTCCGGACCTACATCGAGGCGTCGCAACTGCTGCCCTCGATGATATTTGCGGCCGTGCTCGCCTTCGCGCCGCTGCCGGCCGTGTTCGTCGTGCTCGGCCTGACGCTGCTGATGACCGCCTGGTTCGCCCGGCACCTGCCGCGCCGCATGTAGTCAGCGGAGCGGCCGGAAGAAGGCATGCACGTCGCGGGCGAGCGCTTCGGGCTGCTCCAGCGCCGCAAAGTGGCCGCCCTTCGGCATCACCGTCCATTGGCGGATGTCCGTGTAGGTCTTCTCCGCGATCGAACGCGGCGGGCGGCGGATTTCCTTCGGGAAGGCTGCATAGCCGAAAGGCGCGTCGACCGTCTGGCCGGCCGGGATCGGCCAGGGCCCGTGCAGGCGGTCGTAATAGGGCCAGAACGAGGACCCGATCGCGCCCGTGAACCAGTAGAGCGAAATGTTGGCGAGCATCCGGTCGCGATCGACCGCGGTTTCAAAGTCGCCGTCGTGGTCGGTCCAGACGTGGAACTTCTCCGCAATCCACGCGGCGAGGCCGGCCGGCGAGTCGGTGAGGCCGTAGGCGAGCGTCTGCGGCCGCGTGCCCTGGATGCCGATATAGCCCGTCTCCTCCTTCGCCCAATGGGCGATCTCCTCCGCATAGCGCCGTTCTTCCGGAGACGGGTTCGCAGGCGGCGGATCCGACGGGTTGAGCGCGAGCATGTTCTGGTGGACGCCGATCAGCTTCGCCTTGTGCCGGATGGCCAAGGCCGAGCAGGTGAAGCCGCCCCAGTCGCCGCCCTGCGCGCCGAATCGGTCATAGCCCAGCACGTCCGTCATAAGCCTCGCCATGCAGTCGGCGATCTGAGCGACGCCGAAGCGCTTCTGGTTCGGCCGGAACGACAGGCTGTAGCCCGGCAGCGAGGGCGCGATCACCGTGCAGGCGTCCGCCGCGTCG
>DAINCG010000319.1:0-948 GCA_036732525.1 Pseudomonadota bacterium
CGTCGACCTGCTGCGCGACCTGCAGCGCCGGCGCGGCCTCGCCTACATGTTCATCAGCCACGACCTCAAGGTCGTCCGTGCGCTTGCCCACGACCTGATCGTCCTGAAGGACGGCAAGGTCGTCGAGCAGGGGCCGGCGGCGGAGATCTTCCGCAATCCGCGCGAGCCCTATACCAAGGCGCTTCTGGCCGCCGCCTTCGAGCTTGAGACGGCCGAGGCCGGCGTCGTCAGCGAGTAGGAGCCGCCATGACCATCCTCTTCAAGGCCGATCCGGTCGTCGGCGGCGCGGATCCTTGGCGCGAAGCGCTCGCCAAACGCCTGCCCGATATTCCCTTCCGCGCGACGCCCGATATCGGCGATCCGGCGGAGATCGAGTTCGTGCTCTGCTTCCAGGCGGAGCCGGGCACGTTCCGCGGCATGACCAACCTGAAGGCGATCCTGGCGACGGGCGCGGGCGTCGACGGCCTGTTCCGCGATCCCGAGCTGCCCGACGTGCCGATGGCCCGCATCGTCGATCCGTGGATGGCCGACCAGATGGTCGGCTGGACGACCTACGCCGTACAGCACTTCTATCGGCGCTTCGGCGAATATGCGGCGCTGCAGGCGAAGGGCGAATGGCGCGAGCTGGAGCCGTGGCAGGGCGCGCCGCCCAAGGCCGGCATCCTGGGCTTCGGCGAAATCGGCGCCCGCATCGGCGAGGCCCTCGTCGGCGACGGCTTCGAAGTCGCGGCCTGGACGCGCGGCCCGCGCGACATCGGCCGTGGCGTCACGCACTACCATGGGGCGGACGGGCTTCACGCCATGCTGGAGCGGAGCCATTTCGTCATCTGCATGCTGCCGCTGACGGACGCGACGGCGGGCATTCTCGACGCCGCCGCCTTCAAGGCGATGCCGAAGCCAGGCTATCTGATCAACCTGGCGCGCGGTCGGCATGTCGTGACGGACGAT
>DAINCG010000319.1:965-5725 GCA_036732525.1 Pseudomonadota bacterium
CCGGCGACCTCGCTGGCGCCTTCCTCGACGTGACGGAGCCGGAGCCGTTGCCGGCGGGCCATCCGCTCTGGTCGATGCCGAACGTCCGCATCACGCCGCACTGCTCCGGTCCGACGAACGCGGCGACGGCAGCGGACCAGGTCGCCGACAACATCCGCCGCGCCCTTTCCGGCCTGCCGCTGCTCAATCCGGTGCCGCGCGACCGTGGCTACTGAACGGTCCGGTAGGCCTGGAGGAAGTCCAGCATCTGGCGGTGCGGGCGGACGTCGTGGACGCGGATGATCGCGGCGTGGCCTGCGGCGGCCGCGAGGAGGTTCGCAGCTAGCGTGCCCGCGAGCCGCGCTTCCGCGACCGGCTCCCCCGAATACTGCCCGATGAAGCCCTTCCGCGAGACGCCGACCAGGAGCGGGAAGCCGAGCGCCGCCACCCGGTCGAGGCCGCGCAGCAGGGCGAGGCTCTGTTCGAAGGATTTCCCGAAGCCGAAACCCGGATCGAGAATGATCCGGTCTTCGCGCACCCCCGCCCGCCGCGCGATCTCCAGCGAGCGGCTCAAGAATCCGCAGACGTCCGCGACGATGTCGATGTCGGGATCGACGGCGCTCCGATTGTGCATGCAGATGACGGGCGCGCCCGTCTTCGCCGCAAGGGCGGCCATGCCCGGATCGCGCTGGAAACCCCAGACGTCGTTCAGGATCACGGCGCCATGGGCCAGCGCCTGCCGCGCGGTCTCGGCCTTGTAGGTGTCGATCGAGATCGGCGGCAGGTCGCGCGCCGCCATCATGTCGAGCGCGGGCAGGATACGGGCGAGCTCTTCGTCCAGCGGCAGTGGCGTATGGCCTGGTCGGGTCGATTCGCCGCCGACGTCGATGATGTCGGCGCCTTCCGCCGCCAGCATCGCGGCGCCGGCCGCCGCCGTCTCCGGTTCGGCATAGCACCCGCCGTCGGAGAAGGAGTCGGGCGTCACGTTGACGACGCCCATCAGGAGCGGCGGACCTTTCAGCCGCTGCATGAAACGGTCGGGTTCGAACATGGCTACTTGCTGGTTGCGACGTAGACGCCGTCCCATTCGGGGCCCGGCGGATTCGCCTTGAACTCGGTCAGGCGCTCTTCGTAAAGATCGTACAGTTCGACGAGGTCGATGCCGAGGTCGCCGGATTTCGCCCGGCACGCCGCCAGGTGGTCGAGAGCGTCGTCCCAACGCTGCGCGAAATACGCGGTCAGCATCTCCTGGTGATCGTGGGCGAGCTCCTTGAACGCGGGGTCGTCCGCCATCTCCGCGCCGCCGAGGACGCAATGGATGCGGACGGGCTCGGTCTTGCCCTTCACCTGGATCAGGTCCAGCTCCAGGGTCGCCTTGTGGGTCAGCTGCTTCAAGGTGTTGTCGCCGATGACGATGTCGACGCCGTAGGTCTTCGACTGGCCTTCGAGACGCGAGGCCAGGTTCACGTCGTCGCCCAGCACCGAATAGTCGAAGCGCTGGTCGGAACCCATATTGCCGACGCAGACGACGCCGGTGTTCAGGCCGATGCCGATGTTGAGGGGCAGGTAGGGGCGGCCGTCGCGCTCGGCTTCCGCCTTGATTTGGTCGTTGAGCTCCTTCAGGCGCGCGCGCATGGCGAGCGCGGACTCGACGCCGTGGTCGGCGTGGGCGTGATCGTCCAAAGGCGCGTTCCAGAACGCCATGATGCAGTCGCCCATATATTTATCGATGGTGCCTTCTCGGGCCATGATCACGTCCGTCATCGGCGTCAGGAACCGGTTGATGAAGGCGGTCAGCGACTGGGCGTCGAATTGCTCCGAAATCGTCGTGAACCCGCGAATGTCGCAGAACAGCAGCGTCATGTCGCGCATCTCGCCGCCGAGCTGCAGCAGCTTCGGGTTCTCGGCCAGGCGCTCCACCATCGCCGGCGACATGTACTGGGAGAAGGCGCCGCGGATCTGCTTCTTCTCCGACTCGGTCTGCATGTAGGCCTGGATCGAGGTCACCATGTAGACGACGACGCCGGCGAAGACCGGGTAGATCGGGTCGATCAGCAGGCCCTGCTCGTCGAAGGCCGTCCAGGATGCGGCGATCGCCCCGCCGGAGGCCAAGACGCCGATGCCGGCCGTCGCGAGCGCGCCGAGCCGACGCCAGCGCACGCCGAAATAGACGATAAGCCCGAGTACGATCATGCCCAGCACCTCGACGCCGTCGGTCCAGTCCGGGCGGACGAGATATTGGCCTGCGAACACCTGCTCCAACGCCTGGACGTGCATTTCGACGCCGGGCGCCGCGACCGCGAGCGGGCTTGAGCGGATGTCGCGCAGCCCCTCCGCGCTGGTGCCGATGAAGATGACCCGGCCCTCGACCTCGGTCGGATCGAAGTTCGGTCCCATCACCTTCCAGACCGGCAGGAACCGCTCCCGCTGGTGCCCGCTGTCGTAGAGCCAGAGCGCGCCCTGCTTGTCGGTCGGCACTTCGAAGTCGCCGATCGAGACGGCGACGATGCCGGTCTTTTCGCCGAACGCCTGTTCGCCGCTCGCGCCGGAGGACTTGATCCGGTAGGTGCTGGCGCCCTGGGCGACGCGCAGGGTTTCCGGGACGAGCGTCGGATAGAGCTTGCCGTCGAGCCCGACGAACATCGGCACCCGGCGCACGATGTTGTCGCTGTCCGGCAGGCTGTTGAAGCTCGCAAGGCCGAGCGCCTTGTCCGCCAGGATCTGAAGGTTTGCGGCGGAGCCCGAGAACTTCGGCACGAACTGCAGCGGATCGTCGCCGAGATGCGCCATGCCGTAGTTGGTGGCGGGCCGGACGTCGTTCTTCTGGTCGATCAGCACAAAGCCCAGGATGACCGCCGAACGCTCGATCGCCTCCGCGAACAGGCGGTCGTGGTCGGGCAGGTTGGCGCCGGCGACGCGGAGTTGCGCGAAGCTCTGCGCGTCGCCGATCGTCTGCCATTCCTGCAGCAGGCGCGCGGGCGAGGTCCGGTCCGGTTCGGCAAAGACGACGTCGAAGACGATCAGCGCGGCGCCGGCCTGCGTCAGGCGCTCGACCAGCGTGGCGAGCAGGGGACGCGGCCAGGGCCATTGGCCGTACCGCTTCAGGCTCTCCTCGTCGATGTCGACGATCCGAGCCGGCGTCGTCGCCGGGTCGAACGGCCGCGGCTTGATCTTCTGGTAGCTGTCGAAAACCTTGAGGCGCAGTTCCTGGATGAGCGCCGGGTTCTCGACGCGCAGATAAACGGCGCCCGCGAGCACGAGCAGCGGCAGCAGCATGGCGAACCAGCGGCGCATATGCGATCCCGGCCTTGGCGAAGTCTCGTAACGTCGGCGATACTTAACGCGAACTGCCGCCGGAGGTCCATGGAATGACAGCCCGAGCCTTGCCGGAGACCGGCGCCGACTGGTCGGAACTTCAGGCTGAAATGCAGGCGATGGCGGCCGGCGACGCCGACTGGCGCGGCCTGAAGACCGCCGTCTACGTCTTCAACGCGGGCGAGGAGGCCCGCAAGGTCGGCCAGCAGGCCTACCTGATGTTCATGGCCGAGAACGGCCTGGCGCCCAAAGCCTTCCCGAGCCTCGACCGGATGGAGCGGGACGTCGTCGGGTTCGCGCTCGACCTCTTCGGCGCGCCGGATGGCGCCGGCTGCATGACCAGCGGCGGCTCCGAAAGCATCTTCATGGCGATGAAGGCGGCGCGCGACCATGCGCGCGCGGCCGGCAAGCGGGGCGACCGCGTCGTCGCGCCGGAGACCGCGCACCCCGCCTTCAACAAGGCGGCGCACGTGCTCGACCTCGACGTCCTGCGCGTGCCGGTCGGGCAGGATTATCGGGCCGATCCGCGCGCCATGGCGGCGGCGGTCGACGATCGGACGATCATGCTGGTCGGCTCCGCGCCCTGCTTTCCCTATGGCCTTGTCGATCCGATCGACGCGCTTGACGAGATCGCCGGCCGCCATGACCTCTGGCTGCATGTCGACGCCTGCGTCGGCGGCTACTTCATCCCGTTCGCCGAGGCGGCGGGCGTCGACGTCGGTCCATGGAATTTCCGGCTGCCGAACGTCGCCTCGATTTCGGCCGACCTGCACAAGTACGGTTACGCGCCGAAGGGCGCCTCGACGGTGCTCTACCGGTCGGCGGACCATTATGGACATCAGCCGTTCAGCTTCGACGTCTGGCCTTGCGGAAACATGACGACGCCGACGATCGCAGGCACGCGGCCGGGCGGCGCCATCGCGGCCGCCTGGGCGGTGCTGCGCCATTTCGGCCGGGCGGGCTATGTCGAGAAGGCCAAGGACGTCATCGCGGCCCGAGAGGCGATCGCCGGGGGCGCGGCCAAGTTCGGTTTCGAAACGGTCGGCGATCCGAAGCTCGGCCTCGTCGCGCTCGCGCACGCTGAGAAGGACGCGCTCGCGATCGCGGACGCCATGCGTACGTGCGGCTGGGTCTCGGCCCGGACCGGCTCGCCGCCGGCGATCCACCTGATGCTGCAGCCGGCCCACGTCGCGGTCGTCGACGCCTATCTGACAGACCTCGCCGAGACGACCGCGGCAGCGCCCAAGGCGACGTCAGAGAAGGGGCAGGGGCTCTATGCGTAGGTTCGCCGCTATAGCAGCTTTGTGATCCCGGCCATGCCGGGCGTGTCGCCATAGTCGAAGCGGCCTTCCTCCAGCATCGCGCGCGCGGCCTTGATCATGGCGCCATAGGCGACCCAGGTGATCGCCCCGCCGACGCTGATGCGCTTGGCGCCCGCTTCCGACAGCGCCTCGACCGTCATGTCG
>DAINCG010000320.1:0-5713 GCA_036732525.1 Pseudomonadota bacterium
ACGCTTCCGGCTGTGCCCAGCGGACGGCGCGTCCCTCCGCGACGCTCCGGATGGCATGGCGCGGGACGCCGATGTCCTGGAGGCCCCGGTCGCCGAGCCGGTCGAGTTCCGCCATGGCCCGCTGCACGCGCTGGCGTCGCCGCAGGGCCGCGATCAGCCGGTTGGCGGCGCCGTCGAGCCATGCGCCGGGAGGCGTCGGCATGCGGCTGAGCGCGGTCGCGCCATTCGTCCTCGGGGCGGCTGCGTCCAAATTGCTGACATGCATGGCGTCGTCCTTTCGCGTCGCTTGCGGGCCCCGGGATTGCACAAGTCCAGCTTGCTTGCCTTGCGCTGGCCGTAGGGGCCGGATTAGTCATGCGCCGTGATTTGCCGATGACAGAGCGAAAAAACAAACGATGAATTCTGACGGACGAATTAGTAAATCTAATTCGGGTGGACGGCGCCTGCCGCCGCTGTCGTCGCTACGGGCGTTCGAGGCGGCCGCCCGACATCTGAGCTTCAAGCGCGCGGCGGACGAGTTGAACGTGACGCCTGCGGCCGTCAGCCAGCAGATCAAGACCCTGGAGAGCTATTGCGGCCGTCCGCTTTTCCGCCGGATGGCCCGCGCGCTCGAACTGACGGAGGCGGGACGCGCCGCGCTCGCGCCGTTGAGCGACGCCTTCGACCTGATGGCGGAGGCCGTCGGCCTGATGGCGCCGGAGGAGGACAGCGGGCTTTTGACCGTGAGCGTGCCGCCGTCGTTCGGCGCGAAATGGCTCTTGCCGCGGCTCGACAAATTCAACGTCGCCTATCCGGATTTCGACCTCAGGCTCGATGCGACCGACAGGCTGGCCGATTTCCTCGCCGACGGGGTCGATGTCGCCGTTCGGTACGGCCGGGGCGACTATCCTGGGCTCGAGGCTCGCTTGATGATGGACGAGACGACGTTCCCGGTCTGCAGTCCGTCGCTCTACGACGGGGCCCAGCCGATCCGGAAACCGGAAGACCTGCTGCGGCATACCTTGCTGCATGTGGAGTGGCAGATGCTGGGCGAGACGGCGCCCTCCTGGGAGATGTGGCTGAGCGCGGCCGGGGTCACCGGGGCCAATCTCGCCCGGGGCCCCCGGTTCACCGCCGAGACGATGGCGGTTCAGGCGGCGATCGCGGGCCAGGGCGTCGCGCTCGCGGAAGGCGCCATCGTCGCCGACGATCTGGCGCAGGGCCGGCTGGTCCGCCCGTTTCCGCCGATCGAGCGGGAACGATCGAACTTCAGCTACTACATCGTCTATCCGCCGAGGAACGTTCGAAATCCGAAGGTTCGCGCCTTCATCGACTGGGCGATGGCGGAAGTGGCGGAGATGTAGGACGCCCGTCGGGGCCCTGCATCCTCCCTTCGACCCTTCGGCAAATGATGGCCCCTTCCGGCCATGGCCCGCCGCCGGTTCCTTGACCGCGCCCGCAAGGTCAACATGTATATCCCTGATCCGACCGACGATTCCGAAGGACAACGTGGCGGCCTATGCCATACCGACGAGCCCGGTGATCCGCATGCGGGCGCCGTTATTTCGCTTGCCGACGGCGTCCTGCTTCGCCTGGTTCGGCGGTCGTGCGCGCCGGCGTTTTGCGGGGCCATATTTCCGCCATGCTTCGGCCATTAACCGGGATGCGGCCTGCGGGCGCAGCGAAAGCGATGTGTCCGCTGCTCGTGACGTCACGCGAATTTGCCGCCATAGAGAAACGGGATTGCCGCAGTCGGTCGCGCGGCGGAACGGAGCCGAAAGGGAACACCGGTTGCGCGGATTGAGCTGCGTCACGGCTGCGGCGGCGGCGCTTTTCAGCTTGCAGGCGCTGGCGGGCGACCTCGTGCGGACGCCGACTCGGGAGCCTGGCCAGGGCCTCATGGCGCTGCCGCGCGTCTTGCTGGCGGAAGGTCCGGCCGACTGGGAGCTCGAGCGACGCGAGGACGCGCCGGCCGAAAGCGCCGGGACGGCGGAAGACGACGGCATCGCCTATGACATGGGCATCGACGGCATCGAGGGCGATATCGAGGACCGTCTGAAAGATGTCTCGCTGCTGCTCGCGCGTCGGGACCAGAAGCCGCTCGGCCGGGCGGCGCTGTTGCGCCGGGTCGAGGACGACGCCGAGCGCTTTGCCGCCGCGCTCAAGGCCGAGGGCTACTACGCCTACGACATCGAACATCGCATCGACTATGATCAGGCTCCGGTCCGCGTCACCTTCACGATCGATTCGGGTCCGGTCTACAAGCTCAGCGAATTCGACATCGTCTACGACGATGATGATGCGCCCGGCGTGATCCAGGATCCCGCCCAGATCGGCGTTACGGTCGGCGCGGCGGCGCGCGCGGAGCCGATATCGGAGGCGCCGCAGCTCCTGCTTCGCCAGTTGGGCGAAGACGGCTATCCGCTTGCGAAGACGAAGCGGCGCTCGGCGCTGGTCGATCACGAAGCGCGCGCGATGCGGGTGACGCTGGGCATCGCAGAAGGGCCGCGCGTCGTTTTCGGCGAGACCCGCGTCACCGGCCTGGAGACGGTAGAGCCGGGCTACGTCGCGCGCGTCGCCGACCTGAACACGGGCGAGCATTTCAATGTCGAGCGGGTGGATGAAGCCAGGCGTCGCCTGTTCGCGACCGGCCTGTTCGAGGGCCTTGAAGTCGGTTGGGCCGATACGCCGAACGAGGACGGCTTTCTGGACGTCGAGATCGAAGCGAAGGAGCGGGAGCGGCGCACGCTTTCGTTCGGCCTGAACTACTCGACCACGGAAGGCGCCGGCGCCGACATCGAGTGGCAACACCGCAATCTGTTCGGCGAGGATGAAGACCTGACGCTCACGTTGAAGGCGGCGGAACTCGTGCAGTCCTTTCGGACGGAGCTTGCGGCGCCCAATTTTTGGGCGCTCGATCAGCGCGTTTTCGTCGCCGGCGAGGTCGCGCGCGAGGACACCGAAGCGTTCGAGGAACGGCACGCACAGGTCGAACTGGGCTTGTCGCAGCCGCTTGGCGACCGGTGGACGGTCGGCGGCGGCGGCGAGCTGTCGATCCTGGAGACGATCGAAAACAACGTCTCGGAGAACAACATCGTCCTCGCCGCGCCGTTCTTCGCGAAATACGACGGCTCCGACGATTTCTTCAATCCGACCAAGGGTTACAAGCTCGATTTCACGGCGACGCCGGCGGCCGTGACGCTGGACACGACCGATCTCTTCGCGACGTTCACCGCCGGCGGCTCGGTCTACCAGTCGCTCAACGACGACGATTCTCTGATCGCGGCGGCGCGCGCCAAAACCGGGGTGATCCTGGGGCCGGCGCGCGATCGCATCCCGGCGGGCCGGCGTCTCTATGCTGGCGGCGGCGGCTCGATCCGCGGCTTCGAGTTTCAGACTGTCGGCCCGCTTGACGCGGCCGGCGACCCGGAAGGCGGCCGTTCGCTCGTCGAGTTCGGCGCCGAGGTCCGTTGGCGCATCACGGACGACATCGGCATCGTGCCCTTCATCGACGGCGGCGGCGCCTTCGAGGATCCGGTTCCCGACTTCTCCGACCTCCGCTTCGCCGCGGGCCTCGGCCTTCGCTACTACACGCCGGTCGGTCCGCTGCGCCTGGACGTCGCGACCCCGCTGAACCCGCGCGAGCGCGACGGCCTGATCGAGTTCTACATCAGCATCGGGCAGGCGTTCTGATGCGGCGGGCGCTGAAATGGACCGGCATTGGGCTGCTTGGCCTGGTCGTCCTCGTTGCGGCGGCGCTCGTGGCCGGCCGCTATTGGCTTGCGAGCGACGGCGGCCGCGCGTTCCTTGCCGACCAGGCGGAATCGGCCGGCGTCCGGCTGACCGGCCTGGCGGGCGACCCGTTCGGCCGGCTGACCGCCGCGCGCGTTGAGATCGCGGATAGCGACGGCGTATGGCTTGCCGTCGAGGACGCCGAAATCGACTGGCGCCCGACGGCGCTGTTCGGGCGCGAAATCCTGGTTGAACGCATCGTCGCGCGCCGTGTCGCCGTCGAGCGAGCGCCGATTGGCGACGCGTCGGCGGAACCGTCGGCGGAGAGCGAGCCGCTCTCCCCGCCGCCGATCGCCGTGACGGTCCGGGAACTTCGGGTCGCCGAAATCGCGCTTGCCGAGGCGCTGGCCGGGCAGGCCATCACGCTCGAAGCGGACGGCGCGCTCACCTACGCGTCCGGCGCGGCCGATGTCCGCCTCACGGTCGAGCGGACGAACGGGCCAGGGCGATTGGCGCTCGCAGGCACCTACCGGCTCGATGCGAACGCCTTCAGCCTCGATCTCACCGCGTCCGACCCGCCCGGCGGCTTGGCGACGGGAATGCTTGGTCTATCGAACGGCGTCGAGGCGCGTCTTGAAGGCGAGGGCGACCTGTCCCGCTGGCAGGGCCGTCTGAACGCCATAAGCGGCGAGACGACGCTCGCCGATCTTGCCTTGGAGGTCGGACGGTCCGACGGCGCCATACGTCTTGCGGTCGATGGCGATCTTCAACCCCAGCCGTTGCTGCCGCCGGACGTGCATGCGCTGATCGGCGACGTCGCCCGCATCGGCCTCACCGCGGTCGCGGCGGAGGACGGTTCGGCGGTCGCGGTCGAGCGCCTCCAGGTCGCGACGGCGGCGGCCGAGATTGACGGAACCGGGCGGTTCGAACCGGAGACGGGCGCGATTTCCGCCAATCTGCGCAGCGTGCGCCTGGATCCCGCCGCGGTCGGCCAATTCGCGCCGGAACTCCGTCTCTCCGCGCCGCGTGCGACCGTCGAGATCGCCGGCACGATCGACGCGCCGGAAGCGCATGTTTCGCTCGATCTCGAATCGGTCGAGACCGGCGACATCGCCTTGGGCGGCCTGTCGCTGCAGGCGGACGCATTGCCGTCGGCCGCCGGTCCGGTCGACTGGAACGCGCGACTTGTCGCGACCCGTCTCGCGCTCGGCCAGCCTGCGATCGATCCCATTCTGGAGGGCGGCTGGACGATCGACGCGCGCGGCGCATTCGACCCCGCGGCGGACGCCATGCCTGTCAGCGCGGTCGTCGTTGGCGGCAAGGGGATTTCGGCGCGCTTCGAGGGCTCGGCGAGTCAGGCCGGCGCCGTGGTTGGCCAGGCGAACGCCAGCGTGTCCGATCTGGAGCCGTTCCAGCCGCTCGTCGGCATGCCGATCACAGGTCCCGGCGAGATCGCGGCGCAGGTCGACTTCGGCGACGCCGGGCTGACGCTGACGGATATTTCAATTCAAGCGATAGGGGCCTCGCTTGCGGGGCGCCTCCAATTGGACGGAACCTTCGATCGGATTGACGGCGCTTTCGACGTCGCGGTTTCGGACCTCAGAACGGTTGCGAGATTGGTCGACGCGCCGGTCGCCGGCACTTTGCAGGGCAAGGTCGAAGTGTCGGGCGCGCTCTCGAACCCCGCCAGCAAGGGCGACCTGGCGTTCACGCCGCTCGTCGCGGCGGGCGAGACCGTGCGCCGCGCGCGCATCCAGTATGTCGCATCCGACTTGGCGACCGGTCCCAAGGGCAATGTCGAAATCGGCGCGACGACGGCCTATGGCGCGATCGACGCCCGGTCCGCCTTTGCGCTGCAGGGCGACAAGCTGGCCCTCTCCAAGCTGCGTGTGGCGGCGCCGGGCGCGACGGTCGCCGGCGACCTCGCGGTCAACCTCGCGACGACGGTCGCCACGGGCCGTCTCGCCGTCGACGCGTCCGCTCTCGCCAAGGCGACGGCGGC
>DAINCG010000321.1:0-3031 GCA_036732525.1 Pseudomonadota bacterium
GTCCGCCGCGAGACGGCGCTGCCGGGCGCCGTCCTGACCCGCGTCGCCGCCAGCCACATTCGCGTCGGCACGTTCCAGTTCTTCGCCGCCCGGAGCGACATGGAGAAGGTGCGCCAACTCGCCGACTACGCCATCGCGCGGCACGATCCGCATCTCGCCGAGGCGGCCAATCCCTATCTCGCCTTCCTCGACGCGGTGATCGGACGCCAGGCGGAGCTGATCGCCCAGTGGATGAACATCGGCTTCATCCATGGCGTCATGAACACGGACAACATGACCGTCTCCGGCGAGACCATCGACTACGGCCCCTGCGCCTTCGTCGACGCCTACGATCCGGCGACGGTGTTCAGCTCGATCGACCAACAGGGCCGCTATGCATTCGGCAACCAGCCGATGATCGGTCAATGGAACCTGACCCGTCTGGCGGAATGCCTGGTCGGCGTCGTCGACCCGGACAGCAAGGAGTCGGTCCGCCTGCTGACGGAGGCTCTCGAGACATATGCGAGCCGCTACCGCGCCGCCTGGCTCGCCGGCATGCGTCGGAAGCTAGGCCTCGCGACCGATGAAGCGGAGGACGAAGCGCTGGCGGAGGGCCTCTTGCAGGCCATGCTCGATGGCAAGGCCGACTTCACGCTGACCTTCCGGCGGCTCTCCGACGTGCTGCGCGGCGACGCGGAGCCGGTCCGGGCGCAGTTCGACGACCCGGCGGCGTTCGACGCCTGGGTCGAGACATGGCGCGCCCGGCTCGCCCGCGAACCGGAAGACACGGACCGGCCGGCGGCGATGGACCGGGTCAACCCGATCTACATCCCCCGCAATCACAAGGTCGAGGAGGCGCTCGCCGCCGCTTCAGAGCTGGAGGACATGGGACCGTTCCGGCGGATGCTGGACGTGCTGGCCAAGCCCTACGAGGAGCGGGCGGGGCTTGAGGAATACGCCGTTCCGGCGCCGCCGTCCGACGTCCCCTACAAAACCTTCTGCGGCACCTAGACCGTCTCCGCTTCCGGCAGCTTCGGGTGCGGCAGCAGCAGGGCGACGAGCAGCGAGACCCCTATCGGCAGCAGGGCGAGCAGGCGCAGCATCGTGTCGTATTCGCCCCAGACGTCGAGCGCCCAGCCGAGCGGCAGCGGGCCGATGCTGGCGCCGACGATCAGGATCATCTGGCCCGTGCCCTGGATCGAACCCAGATGCTTCCGGCCGAAATAGCGCGGCCAGAAATAGCCCACATAGGTCATCGTCACGGCGTTGTTAACGCCGAAGATCACGGCGAAGACCAACGCGCTTGAGACCGAGTCCGCGAACGTGATCGCGATGACGGACGCCGACTGCACCCAGAGGCCGGCAAAGAACATCCACTTCGCGCGGAAGCGGTCCAGCAGGCGGCCGACCATGGGCATGAGCAGCGCCGCCGTCACGCCGGTCACCGTGAACATGCTGGCGGCGACCTGCGGGTCGAGGCCGTGCGACTTCAGGATGCCGGTGTATTCGACGTGCAGCGACGTCATCAGGAGTGAGAGGCAGAACATCCCCGCGACGATCAGGTAGAACGCCGGCATGCGCAGCGCTTCGGCCTTGGTGTAGCCGACGACCGCGGGCGCGCTCTGCCCTTCGGCGAGGGCGGCTTCGCCGTCGGGGCGAAGGCCGACATCCTCGGGCTTGTTGTGCAGCAGCAAGAGGGCCGGCGGGATCAGGAGCGCCCAGGTGATGATCCCAAGCCAGATCCAGGCCTCCCGCCAGCCGACCTCCGCGATCAGCCATTGGGTGAAGGGCGGATGCAGCGCGATCGAGATCGGGAACCCAAGCGACATCAGGCCGAGCGCCAGGCCCCGCTTCTTGTCGAACCACTGTGCGGTCAGGTTGCCGCAGTTCATCATCAGCGAGCCCTGGCCGAGGAAACGCAGGAAGCCGAAGCCGATGGCGAGGTAGATCCAGCCCGTCGCGAAGCTGAACGCGATCGCCGCCAAGCCGAAGGCGAGGGCGATCGCCCAGATCATCGTCGCGGGGCCGTGCAGGTCGACCAGCCGGCCCATGCGCGGCAGCAGCAGCGCCGCGAACAGGGTGGCGAGGCCGTAGGCGGAGGCGATTTCCGTCCGATCCAGGTTCAGCTCCGCCTGGATCGGGTCGAAGAACAGGCCGATCAGGTGGGACTGGCCCGGCCCAGTGCCGAACATGACCAGGCCGGCGACGCCGAGGATCGTCCAGCCGTAGAAGACCCGGCCGGCATGCGACCGGACGATGGAAGCGCGCAGGCTTGAAAGCATATGTGGTCCCGACCGGGTTCCGTAATCCGTAGCGTCGGTCAGGTCGCGTTGGCGCGGCCGATGGTGACCCCGCCGCAAACGAACAGGACCTGGCCCGTGATGAAGCTCGACCGCTCGTCCAGGAAGAAGCTGGCGGCGTTGGCGATGTCCTCGGGCGTGCCGAAGCGCTGGACGGGCACGCGCTTCCGGTAGGCCTCGTAGGCGGCGGCGCCGGGACCGCCATAGACGGCGTTCAGCATGTCGGTCGCGATCGGACCGGGGCCGATGGCGTTCGAGGTGATGCCGAAGGGCGCCAGTTCCTCGGCCCAGGTCTTGGTCAGGCCGACGACGGCGGCCTTGGTCGCGGCGTAGACGGTCTGCTCCCGCGCGCCGAGCGCGGACCGGCTCGCGATGTTGACGATCCGCCCGAAGCCCGCCTGCTTCATGCTTGGCACGAGCGCCTGCACGACGTTGATATAGGAGCGGACATTGACCGCCATCAGCCGGTCGAAGGTCTCCGTGTCGACGTCTTCCACCGCATGGGTCGCGACGAGGCCGGCGCAGTTGACGACGCGCCCGATGCTGCGGCCGTCGAGCGCCCAGGCGAGGGCCTGCGCGGTCTCCGTCGGGCTCGAAAGGTCGGTCTTGCGGAATTCGCCGAGCGAGGGATCTTCCGGGTCGAGCACGTCGAGCATCACAACCTTGTAGCCGTCGTCCTTCAGGCGGCTGGCGATGGCGCGGCCGATATTGCGGGATGCGCCGGTGACGATGACGTGGTCGGACATGGGCGG
>DAINCG010000321.1:3056-5672 GCA_036732525.1 Pseudomonadota bacterium
CAGGATAGGCGGCGATGGCGATGGAGCGCCAGTGCGAGTGCCGCGCCGCCAATCGAACAGACGGCCATCAGCAGGAAGGCCGCGCCATAGTCGCCGTCCCGGTCGAACAGGCGCGCGCCGGCGAGCGCGCCTAGGCCGCCGGCGATGTGGTGGGTCATGGTGACGACGCCCGACAGCATGCCGAGATTGCGGGCGCCGAAGAGGTCGCGGACGAACAAGACCGTCAGCGGCGCGGTCACCCAATAGGTCACGCCGTAGGCCATCGCGAAGACCGCGATCGCGGCAGGCGCGTCGGTCGCCAGGATCAGGCCGAAAATCGCGAGCCTGAGGGCGAAGCAGGCCGCCGTCGGCCAGGCGGGGCCGGCGCGATCCGACCAGAGGCCGGTCAGCAGCACGCCGACCAGGCCGGCGAGGCCCATGAAGGCCAGCAGGTTGCCGGCGAACAGCGGCCCGATGCCCTGGTCGAGCGCGAAGGCGACGACATGGGCGGAGACGAAGAAGTCCTGCAGTCCGCAGATGGCATAGGCGCCGAGCAGGATCCAGAAGCGCCTGGTCCGCGCCGCCGCCACGAGGCCGTCGCCGACAATGGAGGCCGCCGTCGCATCCGGCGGAGGCGCCGCAGTCCGGCGGCGGTTGAGGCCCAGCAGCAGGATGGGCGCCGCCGCCAGGTTGATCACGGCAAGCCACAGGAAAACCTGCCGCCAGCCGGCCTCCGCCATCACCACCGACAGGCCGGAGAGGATGGCGAGCTGGCCGAGGCCCATGCCCGCGATGGCGATCGAATTGGCGAGCCCGGCGCGGCCGCCGAACTGCCGGGTCAGCATGACGCCGACCGGCGTGATCGAGACGGCGCCGTTGCCGACGGCGAAGACCACGCCATAGCAGAGGAGCGCCTGCCAGGGCGTCTCGACGACCGCCATGCCGCCGACGCCGGCCGCGCTGATCGCCATGCCGGCGACGAGGATCCAGACCGGGCTGCCCCGGTCGGCGAGCCGGCCGACGGCGACCATCGTCAGCGAGGTCGTTACCATGAAGACCGCGATCAGGACGCCGACAAAGGTGCGGTCCCAGATCAGCGCCTCCGCCATCGGATTCAGGACGAGCCCGATCGCATGCCGGCCGCCGCCGCCGACGAACAGCACGAGGAAGGCGAGCGCCAGGACGGCGGCGCCCGGGCCGCGGAGGGAGGCGAGCTTGGACATGGCGCCTGTCGAGACCGGGTTCGATGGCGCGATCTTGCTCCAACGCGCGCGGCAGGCCTAGGCTTGCGTCATTCCACGGATTTTCAGGCTAGAAGGGGCGCGCGCCATGGACCTCGGCACGGACAAGATCATCGCCGAACAGGAAGGCGGGATCGGTTGGATCACCATCAACAATCCGGCCCGGCGGAACGCCATGTCGCTGGAGATGTGGGAGGCGCTCGGCAAGGCGGTCGCGGCCTACGGGGCCGATCCGTCGGTACGCGTCGTCGTGATGAAGGGGGCGGGCGACAAGGCGTTCATGTCGGGCGCGGACATCTCGCAGTTCGAGAAGGTGCGCCACAACGCCGAGAGCGCAGCCATCTACAAGGAACGCTCCGACGGCGCGCGGAAGGCGCTCGCGGAACTGGAGAAGCCGCTGATCGCCATGATCCGGGGCTATTGCCTGGGCGGCGGTCTCGGCACGGCGCTCGCGACGGACTTCCGGGTGGCTTCCAGCGATTCCCAGTTCGGCATCCCGGCGGCGAAGATGAACATCGTCTACGCCTTCTCAAACGTGAAATCCCTGGTGAACCTGGTCGGCCCCAGCATGGCGAAGCAGATCCTGTTCACCGCGAAGCGCTACACGGCTGAAGAGGCCCTGCGCATGGGCCTGATCGAGGATGTCGTGGCGCCGGAGGACCTGGAGGCGACGGTGCGGGACTATGCGACGACCATCGCCGAGAACGCGCCGATGTCGATCCGCGCCGCCAAGCTGACCGTGCGGCAGGTTCTGTCCGACGAAAGTCGCCGCGATCTCGCGATGCTGGAGCGGCTCGCCGACGAGGCCTCGAACAGCGAGGACTTCGCCGAAGGCCGCCGCGCCTTCATGGAAAAGCGGAAGCCGGTCTTCGTCGGACGCTAGAGCCGGAAACGCGTCCCCGGCGCCGGCGGGTCGTTCGGCGGCCCGGCGAAGCACTGCGCCTTCGCCATCCACTCGGTCGCGACCGGCCCCGAGACGTCCAGGTTCACGTCCTGGATGTTCCGGGTCTGGGCGACGACCTGGCAGAAGTCGGTCGCCGGACCCTCGATGCGGTCGGGCCCGCCCGCGCGTTCCTGGTTCCATTCCCAGATGTCGCCGCTGTGCGGCGCGGTCAGGCGGACATAGGGCGCCGGTCCCGGCGGCTCGACGCCGCGATTGGCGAAGGTCCAGCCATAGGTGATGACCCCTAGGTGAGCGATGGCGCGGATGTAGTCCTTGTCGTGCCGCTCGACGCCCATCAGGTCGTAGATCGCCTGGGAGTGCGCCCAGGTTTCCATCAGCCGCGCGGTGATGCTGGACCGAGCGCTCATCGGCGGTCCCGCCCATTCGACGCGAAGCTTCGGGTCGGCTGCCGCATAGGCCTTCGCCGTCGCGACGGCGGAGTCCTTCCAGGCG
>DAINCG010000322.1:0-209 GCA_036732525.1 Pseudomonadota bacterium
GACGGCCGCATTGGCGGGCCGGCGCGGCGGCGCAGAGGGCGGCTGGCGCGGCGTCGCCGCCGCAAGCCTGGACTGCGGCGCCGGGACGCCGATCGTCTCCCCCGCGCGCAAAAGGTAAGGCGGCCGCATGTGATTGTTCTGGGCGAGGCGATCTACCTCGACCCGATAGGTCCGCGCGATCTGGCTCAAGGTCTCGCCGGCGCGGACCT
>DAINCG010000322.1:238-5657 GCA_036732525.1 Pseudomonadota bacterium
GGAGGCGCTGGCCCACCTGGATTTCGAACGGCGGCCGCAGATCGTTCAGGGCGATCATCTGACGCGCCGTCGCGCCATGACGCTCGCTGAGGCCGAAGACGGTGTCGCCCGGCTGCACCACGACAAGGCGCCCGCCGGAAGCGTCGTACTGAATGGCGGCGCCCGACGAGGTCGGCCCGCTCCGCTGGCGCCGGTCGCTTTCGACGCCGACGAACCCGCAAGCCGCGACGCCGAGCGCCAGGGCGGCGGCGATCGACGCTTTCAGGCACGCGGCAGGCCTGCCGGCGTTCATCCGCGCCCCCCGGCGACCGCGGCGTCCTTCAATGCGACCGCGCCCGGCAGGAACGGCACGAAGGCGACGTCGCAGATCTCCTGTGTTTCGAACCGTTCGCCGTCCCGCCGGATGCGCCAAAGCGTCTGACCGGCGTCCGCCCGGCCAAGCGGCAAGACCATGACGCCGCCGTCCTTCAGCTGGTCCGCGAGCGCGCCCGGAACGTCCTCCGCGGCGGCGGCGGCGATAATCCGGTCATAGGGCGCCGCCTCGGGCCAGCCGAGGCCGCCATCCCCCCAGCGCAGGAAGACGTTGTCGAAGCCGCCCGCGGCCAGCCGGGCCTTCGCCGTGTCGTGCAGCGCCCGGATCCGCTCGATCCCGTAGACCGACCGCGCGAGCCTGGACAAGAGCGCGGTCTGGTAGCCGGAGCCGACGCCGATATCGAGCACGCGCATACGCGGCGCGACATCGAGCGCCTGCAGCATCAGACCAACGACCGCCGGCTGGCTGATCGTCTGGCCATGCCCGATCGGCAGGGGCCGATCGTCATAGGCCTGATCGCGCCAGGCCTCCGGCACGAAATCCGCCCGCTCCACCCGTTCCATGGCCGCGAGGACGCGCGCATCCGTCACTCCCGCCCGACGGAGGCCCATCACCATGCGGATGCGGCGGCCTTCGAGGTTCATGCGGTCAGGCGCTCCCGCGCGCGGGCGAGCGTCGCTTCGTCCGTCAGGTCGTAGGTCAGGGGCGTGAGCGAGATGTAGCCGTCCGCGGCGGCCTGGACGTCGGAATCGGGCGCGATATCGCCGACGATCCGCTTCGAGGAAATCCAGTGATACGGCCGTCCTGCCGGGTCCATGCCGGCGATGATCTCGCCGCCGGGCTTGCGGCGGCCGAGCCGCGTCACGCGGCGACCCCGAACCTCGTCCGGCTTGACCGCGGGGAAGTTGATGTTGACCACGGCGCCGCGCGGCCAGTGCATCGAGAGCGCCCAGGCGAGCGTCTCGTGGAGATGCCGCTCGACCGTCTCCCATTCCGCGTCCGCCGGCGGGATCCGGTCGAGGCTGAGAGCGATCGCCGGAAACCCGGAGAGCGCCGCTTCGATCGCCGCGCCGACCGTGCCCGAATAGGTCACGTCGTCGCCGATATTCGCGCCGCGATTGACGCCGGAGACGACGAGGTCCGGCGGCGCATCCGCCATCGCGACGCCAAGCGCCATGATCGCAGCGTCCGTCGGCAGGCCTTCGACGGCGAACCGCCGCTCGCCTGCATGCCGCATCCGGACCGGCCGGTGGAGCGAAAAGGCATGGCCGGTCCCGCTCTCCTCCTTTTCCGGCGCCACGGACCAAAGTTCCCGGACCACGGGGCGCAACAGCTTTTCCAGGAGCAGCAGGCCCGGCGCCGTGATGCCGTCGTCGTTGACGATCAGCACGCGGGCGTCCGCCAGATCGACGCTCCATTCGGGGCCCGCGACCATCGCTCAGGCCTCCCCGGGACGGAGATATTCGAGGCCGCCGAGATAGGGCCGCAGCGCTTCCGGCAGGCGAATGGCGCCGTCCTCCTGCTGCCCGTTCTCCAGCACGGCGACGAGCGCGCGGCCGACGGCCACGCCTGAACCGTTCAGCGTGTGAACGAAGTCCGTGCCCTTGCCCTCCCGACGCCGGACGCGCGCGTCCATCCGGCGCGCCTGGAAATCGCCGCACTCGGAGCAGCTGGAAATCTCGCGATAGGCCTCTTGCCCGGGAAGCCAGACTTCGAGGTCGTAAGTCTTGCGGGCGCCGAAACCCATGTCGCCGGCGCAGAGGGTCATGACGCGATAGGGCAGCTCCAGGCGTTCGAGCACGGCGCCGGCCGCCTGGGTCATCCGCTCAAGCTCGGCGTCGGCCTCGCCCGGCGCGACGATGCTGACCAGTTCGACCTTGTCGAATTGGTGCATGCGGATCATGCCGCGGGTGTCTCGCCCGGCCGCGCCCGCCTCGGACCGGAAGCAGGGCGTGTGCGCCGTCACCCGGATCGGCAGCGCCTCCGGATCGAGGATCTCGCCGGCGACGAGGTTGGTCAGCGGCACTTCCGCGGTCGGGATCAGCCAGCGGTCGTCCGTCGTCCGGAACAGGTCTTCGGCGAACTTCGGCAACTGCCCGGTGCCGTACATCGCCTCGTTCCGCACCAGGAGCGGCGGCCGCACCTCCTGGTAGCCATGCTCGGTCGTGTGCAAGTCGAGCATGAACTGGGCGAGCGCCCGCTCCAGCCGCGCGGCCTGCCCGCGCATCACGACGAACCGGGCCCCCGAAAGCTTGGCGCCCGCCTGGAAGTCGAGACCGAGCGGCTCGCCGAGCGCGATGTGATCCTTGGGCGCGAAGTTGAACTTGCGGGGTTCCCCGACCTTTCGCGCGAGCGCATTGGCGCTCTCGTCCAGCCCGTCCGGCACATCCTCCCGCGGCAGGTTCGGCAAGCCGGCCAGCAGCTCGTCGAGCGCCGCGGCGGCCGCCTTCTCCGTCTGCTCGGCGGCCTCCGCCGCGTCCTTGAGCGCGGCGACGGCGGCGATCGCCTCGGCGGCGTCCTCGCCGCGCGCTTTCGCCTGCCCGATCGCCTTCGAAGCCTCGCGCCGTTGACTCTGCGCATCCTGGAACCGGGTCTGGGCCGCGCGCCGCTCGGCGTCGAGCGCCAGCAATTCGGCCGACACGCCGGCCGCGCCGCGCCGCGCGAGCGCCGCATCCAGCGCCTCCGGATTCTCCCTGGCCCAACGCACATCCAACATGGCGAACACCATCTCCGCCGGCGACGCCCCGCCGCAGAAAGACGGTCAGGGCGCGCCGACCACAAGAACGCGACCGACACGCCGGACTCTGCCGGAATCGCGCCGATTCAAGGGGTCGATGGGGTTCTAACGTTCGCGGGACTCGCCGTCCAGAGCGGCGGCGGCCGGTTCATCCGGCGTCTTCGGCCGGGTCCCAGCCTTCTTCGCGCCGCCGTTCGACCCGGCGGGCCAACATGATGGAAATCTCGTAGAGCAGCAGCCCAGGCAGCGCGAGGCCGATCTGGCTGATGACGTCGGGCGGCGTGAGCACCGCGGCCAGCCCGAACATGATCACGACAGCGTATTTCCGCTTCGACGCAAGCCCGTCGGCGCTGACGATGCCGGCATGGGCGAGCAGCGTCAGCACGACCGGCATCTGGAAGAAGAGACCGAACGCGAACACAAGCTTCACCACAAGCCCCAGATATTCCGAGACTTTCGGCAGGGCCACGATCTCGACGAAATTCGCCGGCGCATCCGGGCCCGGCGCCACGTTCTGATAGCTCAGGAAAAACTTCCAAGCGAGCGGCATGATCCCGTAGTAAACCACCGCGCCGCCGAGGAAAAACAGGATCGGCGAGGCCACAAGATACGGCAGCAGCGCCCGCTGCTCGTTCCGGTAGAGGCCAGGCGCTACGAACTTCCATAACTGATTTGCGATCAGGGGAAATGTCAGAAAAAGAGCCGTATAGAAGCCAATCTTGATGTCAACGAAGAACTTTTCCGTCAGGCTGGTGTAGATCAGTTTGGCGTCGGCGCTGTCGCCGAACGCCTCGATCAGCGGCTTGGCCATGAACTCGAAGACCTGACCGGCGAAGCCCCAGCACGCAAAGAAGGCGACCAGCAGCGCCGCGACGGACCAGAGCAGACGCTTCCTGAGCTCGATCAGGTGCTCCAGCAGCGGCGCGCGATCATCATCCTCCGCGCCGCTCATGGACCGGGCTCCGGCTGCTTGTGCGGCTTTTCCGTCGCCGGATCGTCGACCGTGTCTTCCGGCGCAGCGGCCGCCTCATCGCCGATTTCCTCGAGTTCAGCCGCATCGAGTTCGGCCTGCTCGGCCGCCGCATCGGCCTCGACCTCGGCGGCCGCGGGGGCGGCTTGCGACGCCGACGTCTTCTTTGGCGTCGTCTCGCGCTCGTCGAACAGATTGTCGATATCGCCGCCGATCTTGTTGTGGATGTCCTTGATTTCGGACTCGCGGGCGATGTCGTCGAGGCCGTCGCGGAAGTCCTGGGCGAGCGCACGGGCGCGCGCCGCGAAGCGGCCGGCCGTGCGCAGCGCCGCCGGCAGCTCCTTTGGCCCGATCACCACCAGCGCCACGACGCCGATGACCAGGAATTCGCTCCAACCGATGTCGAGCATGGCAAGTTCCGCGGCGAACGCCCGTCCGGCGGACGGGCTCTAGCTGTTTGCGGCGCGGTCCTTATCCTGCGCGGACTTCGCCGACTGGTCGGCGCGCAGCCGTTCCGGGTCGGCCGGGCGCTCGTCGTCCTGCGCCACGTCCTCCTTCATGCCCTGCTTGAAGCTCTTGATGCCTTTCGCCATGTCGCCCATGAGTCGCGGCAGCCGACCGGCACCGAACAGCAAGAGCACCACGACGACGACGATCAGAATTTGCCAAACGCTGACGCCCATGTCGCTGCCTCGTTCCACAAGATCGGGCGTCGATTATCGCGCCCGTTTGGGCTTCTCTAGCGCAGACCGCCGCCAATGGCGAGACCTGCCGGCCCGACATTCGCCCCGGGCGGCGCGATCGACGCCTCATCGGCCGTGCTGAAAGCCAGGGCGCGCGTCGGATCGAGCGCGACCGCGGCTTCGGCCCCTTCGGCCAGAAGGTCCATGTTCGCCGTCCGCGCCAGGATATCGACGCCGTTCGGCAGGCGCAGTTCGATCAGCGCGGTGCGGCCGAGCCAACGCGCGAAAACGACGCGGCCGGATACCGACCGGCCATGCAACGCCGCCGCGTCGCCGATCAGCAGATGCTCCGGCCGAAACATGACGAGCGCCGAAGCGCCGGCCGGCAGGCCGTTCGCGGGAACGGCGCCCAGGGGCGTATCGACCACGCCGTCGCGTACGACGCCTGGCAGTTCGTTGATCTCACTGAAAAAGCGGGCGACGTAAGGCGAGACCGGCCGGTCGTACAATTCCTTCGGCGCGCCCTGCTGCTCGATCCGGCCGTCGCGCATCACGGCGATGCGCTCCGACATGAAGAGCGCCTCTTCCGGGTCGTGCGTCACCATCAGCGCGGCCGCCCCGGCGCCTTTCAGGAGGTGGATCGCATCCCCCCTGATCTTGCGGCGAAGTTCCGCGTCGAGGCCGGAAAACGGCTCGTCGAGCAGCACGACGCTCGG
>DAINCG010000323.1:0-5634 GCA_036732525.1 Pseudomonadota bacterium
GCGAGCAGCACCACGGCGCGCTGCTCGGCGGGCAGCCGGTCGAGCGCTTCGGCGACCCGCCGGCAGTCGACGCGGTGCTCCTGGTTGGGGGGCTGGGCGAGCGCGTGATCGATCGCCGCAGTCTCCGCCGATACGGTTTCGGGCCCGGCGCGGCGATAGTGATCGATGCACTGGCGATAGAGGATGCGGAATAGCCAACTCCGAATACTGCCGCGCCGCGACCACAGGTGCCGCTTACGGAGCGCACGTTCGAGGCTGTCCTGCACGATGTCGTCCGCCGTGTCCCGGTTGCGCGTCAGGGCCAGGGCGTAGCGGCGCATGTGGGGAATCTGGCGCTCGATCATCCACTTAACGTCGTCCGGCATGCCGCTCCCACCCTTGAAAGCTGCGCTTGCATCGAGGGTCCTTGCTGAACAGACGGGCGGACGGCGCGACTGGTTCCACGGTGTGGGGGATCGAAGCCGCCTCGCAAGCCGGGCTTCCGGGACGAATACCGTCGTTGGAGGGAACCGATCGCGCCGTCGGCCCGTCTGTCCGACGAGCGCAGACGGCATCGCGCTCACAACGCACCCAACGCCGCCGCGACATCCGGTGGCGGCAAGGAGATCGATTCGATGACGCAATTCGCGAAGACGCTCGTGGCCACGACCGCCGCCGCCATGCTCGGCATCAGCGCGGCGGCCGTCCCGGCACTGGCGGAGCAGACGCGGCCGGGGACCCAGGGCGCGGCCCCGGGAGCGACCCAGGGCGCGACTCAAGTCGACGACGCCACGCTGAAGGCCTTCGCCGAGGCCTCGCTGGAGGTCGAAGAGGTGATCGAGAAGTGGCAGCCCCGCATGGACGGCGCCGATGAAGCCGAGGCCCAGCAGATCCGCCGGGACGCGAACCGGGAAATGGTCGAAGCCGTCCAGAGCAACGGCCTGAACGTCGAGACCTATACGCAGCTCGCCCAGCTCACCCGCACCGATCCGGAACTGGCGGCGAAAGTCCAGCGATACCGTCAGGACGAGCAGTAAGGCGTTCTGACGGTCGGCGCCCGCCGCTTGGAGGCGGCGCGCCGGCCACGGCCGCCTCGGGCGCAAGCCGACCGAGGCGGCCTCAACCCCTGGAAGGGAGAAAGACCATGATCCTCAAACCCCTGACAGGCGTCGTTCTCGCCAGTCTGTTGGCCGGCGGCGCAGCCGCGCAAGTCACGACGCCACAGTCCGCGACAAGCCCGGCCGCCCCGCCGGCGCCAACGGAACGCAAGGTGCTCGCCGACGGACATCTCGCCACCAACGTGATCGGCGAAGATGTCTACAACGGCGTGGGCGAGGACGCCGCGGACATCGGAAAGGTGACCAACGTCGTCTTTACCGATGACGGCAAGATCGAGGCGCTCGTCGTCGGCGTCGGCGGGTTCCTCGGCATCGGCCAGAAGGAAGTTGCGCTCGCCTACGACACGGCCAAGTGGGTCGAACGCGACGGCGAGCGCTGGATCATCGTCGAGACCAGCGCCACCGCATTGAAGATGCTCGAGGACTTCGACCGAGACGCCTACCGGCCGATGCCCGCGGAGGTGCAGGTCAGGGACCCGAAGCCCGCGACGACGGAAGACATCAAGGCCGCCGAGGAAAGCCTGGCGGCGGCCAAAGCGGCTGAGGAGGCCGAAGCGGCGGCCAGGGCGGCCGAAGCGGCCAGGGCAGCCGAGGCGGCGAAGCCGAATCCGGTGAGCGAGTGACCGTCCGGGAAGGCGCAAGCGGTCGCGCCATAGCGCCGCGCCCGCCCCGACGGCCGTCCAGCGTCATCTGGCCCGGCCTGCGCGAGACCAGATCGTGGTCTTCGGCAAGATCGATCCAGATGGCAGCGTCGACGACCTCGACGGGGCGGGCCTGGCTCGCCGCGCCGCCTGTTGAGCGCGCCCGGCCCGTCCGGCGGAATCGATCGACGCGGCAGCCGCCAGGTTTGCCTTCTGCGGCGGCGGGAGCTTGTATCGCCCCGTCCACGGCAAGCCGTTCGTCCATCGGCGTCAACATCCCGCCGCCGCCCTATATTATCCTTTTATAATAGACTGTTACCGCCGTTACCCTCCCCCGCGGCTTACGCACACCGACTATCAATGCGACCTTCCATCTCGGAATACAATCGAAAATCATCGCGGCTCAGGATGGGGAACGGCGATGGCCGACAAGCTTTACTTTACGGCCGTGACCGCGGGCGACAGCGGCCTGTTTCGGATCGATCTGAATGACGCCGTGCATCGTGTCGCGCTGCCCGATGGCGTCAGCGCTGAGTTGCAGTTCGCCGAAGGATTTGAGGACGGCGTCCCGGTTCTGGTCGAAGCCGATGTCCGCACCGGCGACCCCCTCGATGGCGCTGACGCCCCAACCGGCGCGCCGCTGTTGCATCTCCAAGCGAGCGGCGAGATCGACCGCCTGACCGATGCGGACGGCATTCCGCTGTACGCCGAGAACGCCAATCAGGTCGTCAGCGTCGGCGACACGGTCTATTTCGATGGCGTCTATATGAACGAGCATGCGATCTGGCGCCGCGAGGCCGATGGCGTCGTCGTCCGCGTGACCGACCAGCTCGATCCTGGGAACATGTTCGAATTCGCCGGCGGACGCCTATGGGTCGATGCCGTCAGCACGCTCGACTCCGACTTTTCGGAGCCGCATGCGGCGGCGTTCGCCATCTCGCCTGACGGAGATATCGAGCGGATTGCTGAGCTTCGAGCGACGGGCATCGACTTTGAGACCTTCGACGATATCGCCGTTGATGCTGAGGTGGGATCAGCCACTTCTGTAGAAGGCAGCATTTTCTACCAATACAGAACTATTGTCTTCGGACTATTTATCACGGACGAAGGCCGACTTGGTTTCATTGACCAAGATGGCAATCATGATCCGAGCGTCGGAAGTGTGGATCAAATATTTGTTGAAGATACGGATGTGTTTACAATTTTTGCATTGCTTAGAGATAATAGCAGTCGGATTGGCCGTATTGATGGGGCGACTGGGCAACGCCTACAAGGAACACAACTGCCCGATTCTCAATATGCGAGAGATTTCGCAGTCTATGAGAATGAGGCGCTTTACTCTGCCTCTGGCGACGATGAAGGCATCTTCCGTCTCGAATCTGACGACACAAGCACCAAGATCGTTGGGCCGGGAGGTAGCGCAGTCAACGCTGACGCGATTCGTTCTTCAGGCGACCTCGCTGTCCTGGGATCTGACTTAATCTTCAACGCACAATCGACCTCCGGCGTTGGTTACGAGTTGCACAAGCTTAACGATGACGGCGTTAGCCTGATTGCAGACCTCAATCCCGGACCAGCAAGCTCTGGCGTCCGGTTCCTTGGGGCGGCGGATACCGGCGATGCAGGCGCCGAGCCTGTCGACCTGCCGACCCTAGGCACTGCGTCGGCCGACAGCATCGAGGGCGATGATTCAGACGATGTCATCGTTGGCCTGGAAGGCATGGACCGTATCCTCGGCAACGGCGGCGACGACGTCCTGTTCGGCGGGCCTGGCGCCGACGATCTGGCGGGCGGCGATGGCGATGACGTCCTGGAAGGCGGTCCCGGCGCGGACGAAGACGACGGCGGCGCCGGCGCCGATATGGCGTCCTACGAGAACGCCCCGAACCCGGTCATTGTAAATCTCGTGCGGCATCGGGCGGCCGATGGCGAGGGCGCGCAAGACCGCCTCGACGGCATCGAGAACGCGGCCGGCAGCGCCGGCGACGACGTTCTGATCGGCGACGCGGGCGCCAACACGCTCACCGGCAATGCGGGCGACGATCGGATCGACGGCCGCGGCGGCGCCGACAGGATGGAAGGCGGCCGGGGCGACGACATCTACACCGTCGACGATCCGGGCGATGAAATCGTGGAACGGGCCGGCGAAGGCGCGCGCGACCGCGCCAATATCTTTTCGGACTATGAAGCCGCCGGCGGCGTCGAATATCTGACCGGCCAATTCGCGGCCCGCGGGCTGACGCTTGTCGGCAGCGACGAAGGCGAAAGCATCGTCGGATCGAACCTGATCCGGGAGGGCGATACGATCCTGGGGCGCGGCGGCGACGATCGGTTGGTCGGCCTTGTCGGCGACGACCGTATCGAAGGCGGCGCGGGCGACGACCGCATCTTCGGAAATTCCGGCGTCGACGTCCTGGTCGGCGGTGCGGGCGACGACCGCCTGACGGGCCAGTTCGCGTCGGATGTATTCGTCCATGGCATGGGCGATGGAAACGACCGTATCACCGACTTCGCCGCGACGGGCGACAGCGCCGACCTGATGGACCTGACCGCGCACGATCTCCAAGATTTCGCGGATGTCATGGCGCGCATGTCCGACTTGGATAGCGGCGCGCTGCTCCAACTCGGCGACGGCGACAGCATCTACTTCGAAGGCGTGTTCAGAGCCGACTTCAATCAAGACGGCTTTCTGCTATAGGCGCGTCGGCGCCCGGCGGCCGAAACCGCCGGGCGCCGCTTGAACCTTCTACTCCGCCGCCACGATCTTCATGACGAGGGCGCCGTCGACTTTGATGGGGCCGTCTTCCTTGGCGCCCAGGGTGTATTCGAAGATGCCGGTCTGCATCCCGCCGTCTTCGCCATGCACCATCAGCATCAGCAGGTCGCCGGGCTGGACCGGTTCGGTCAGGATGGCGGCGACATCGGTGTTTTCGCCAGCGCGCAGCGGCGCGTGACCGACGACCGGGCCGGGCTTCGTGCCGTCCGTGCGATGGACGACGAGCCAGCCGTTCGCGGGCGCCTTCACCATCTTCGCTGAGACGACGCCGTTCGCGACGCTCTGATTGCCGGCCATGACGCCGGCATGATCCGCGGCGAGGGCGGCGCCCGATGCGAGCGTGAGGGCGGCGGCGGCGGCGACAAATTTCAGCATGACTTATCTCTCCTGTCGTTTGGGCGCGGCGGCAGGCCGCGCGTGACAGGAGTTACGGGCGGGGATGTCGTCGGGTTTCAGACGGGATCGCGCGAATGCTGCGGAACGGTCGACAGCAGCCAGTCGCGGAAGGCGCGGATGTGGGGCGCGTCGGCGTCGGCGGCGTTGGCGACCAGGTAGAAGGCGTCAGGCTCCGCGACCCGTTCCGGAAATGGGCGGACCAGGCGGCCGGACGCCAGGTCGGCCGCGACGAAGGGCGCGTGCGCCATGGCGACGCCGAGGCCGGCCGCCGCCGCGTCGAGCGCCTGGGCGGAGTTGGCGAAGGCCATCCGGCCGGCGGACACTAGCTCCGTCGCCCCCGCTGCGTTCAGCCAGCGGCCCCAGTCGTCGCGACGGGGCGATGCGTCCACGTGAATCCAGACATGACCAGCCAGATCCGCCAGGGCGTGCAGCGGCCGGTTGGCGAGCAGCATCGGCGCCGCGACCGGAAAGAGGTCGTTCGCGGCAAGGAAATCCGCCCGGCAGCCAGGCCAGCGGCCGTCGCCGACGCGGATGGCGAGATCGACGTCCTCCCGGTCGAGATCGACCATGGCGGAGGTCGTGAGGAGCCGCACCTCCAGGTCGGGCCGCAGCTCCTGAAAGGCCGCGAGGCGCGGGATCAGCCAGCGCTGGGCGAGCGTTGCAAGCAACGCCACGGTCAGCCCGTGCCCGCCGCGCGCCCGGTCGCGCGCCGCCTCCAGGGCCG
>DAINCG010000324.1:0-5634 GCA_036732525.1 Pseudomonadota bacterium
CCGCCGTCACGGCGTTCCGGACCCGCGCCGTTTCGATGGCGAGCGCGGCGAGCACGGTCAGCTGCGTGGTGAACGCCTTGGTCGAGGCGACGCCGATCTCGGGGCCGGCCAGGGTCAGCAGCATGCCGTGGCTTTCGCGCGCGATCGCGCTTTCCGGCACGTTGACGACCGAAAGAATGGTCTGATCCTGCCGCTTGGCGTAGCGGAGCGCTTCCAGCGTGTCGATCGTCTCGCCGGACTGGGAGACGCAAATCATCGCGCCCTTCGCCGGCAGCGGCGCTTCGCGATAGCGGAACTCGGACGCGATATCGACGTCCATCGGAACCCGCGCGATCTGCTCCATCCAATATTTGCCGACGACGCAGGCATAGTAGGCGGTGCCGCAGGCGCTCGCCGTGAAGCGCGAGACGTCGGCGAGATCGACCGGCAGGTCCGGCAGGGTGACCGAGTGGGTCTCGTGCGAATAGAGGGCGCGCAGCGTGTCGCCGATCACGGCCGGCTGCTCATGGATTTCCTTTTCCATGAAGTGGCGATATTCGCCCTTGCCGATCATCGCGCCGGAAAGCGCGGAGTGCTTGACCTCGCGGGCGACGATCTCACCGTCCCGGTCCATGATCGTCGCCTGCCCGCCTTCGATGACGACCCAATCGCCCTCTTCCAGATAGGACAGCTTCTGCGTCAGCGGCGCGAGCGCCAGGGCGTCGGAGCCCAGATACATCTCGCCTTCGCCATAACCCACGGCGAGCGGGCTGCCCTGCCGGGCGCCGATCATCAGGTCGTGGTGGCCGCGGAAGATGATGGCGAGCGCGAAGGCGCCCTTGAGGCGCTTCAGCGCCTTATGGGTCGCGTCGGCCGGCGAGGCGCCCAGCGCCTCCATGAAGTAGGTGACCAGCTTGGCGAAGACTTCGGTGTCGGTGTCCGTCTCGAACGTCACGCCCTGGGCGGAAAGCTCGGCGCGCAATTCCTGGAAGTTCTCGATGATGCCGTTGTGGACGACGGCGACCTGGTCGGTCGCGTGCGGGTGGGCGTTGCGCTCGCTCGGCGCGCCGTGGGTCGCCCAGCGGGTGTGGCCGATGCCGATGATGCCTTCGAGCGGCTGCCGCTTCACCAGCTCGGCCAGGTTCACCAGCTTGCCTTCGGCCCGGCGGCGGTCGATGTGGCCGTTCACCAGAGTCGCAATGCCCGCGGAGTCGTAGCCCCGGTACTCCAGCCGTTTCAGGCCATCGACAAGCTGACCCGCCACGGCCTCTCGACCGACGATGCCGATAATCCCGCACATAACGGTTTGGTCTCCGAAAAGAAGTTCAGCCGTTTTGAGACGTCTTGCGGGCGGCTTCTTCCGCCTTCGCACGCGCCTTCCTGGCCCTGAACGCCTCCGCCCACCCCGGGCGGTTGGTCTGCTCGGCGCGCACCAGACCCAGGCTGTTCGCCGGAACATCCTGGTCGACCGTGCTGCCGGCGCCGACGATCGCGCCGTCGCCGATCGAAACCGGCGCCACCAGGGCCGTGTTCGACCCGATGAATGCGCCCTTGCCGATGTCCGTGAAGTGCTTGCCAAAGCCGTCGTAATTGCAGGTGATTGTGCCTGCGCCGATATTGGCGCCGGCGCCGACCCTGGCGTCGCCGATATAGGCCAGATGGTTCGCCTTGGCGCCGGCTTCCACGAAGGCGGCCTTCACCTCGACGAAATTGCCGATGCGCGCGCCTTCGCCGATGTCGGCGCCGGACCGCAGCCGGGCATAGGGACCGATCACCGCGCCGGCCGCGACGCGGGCGCCTTCGACATGGCTGAACGCGCGGATCTTGGCGCCGCTTTCGATGCGCGCGCCGGGCCCGAAGACCACGTTGGGCTCGACAATCACGTCGCGCCCGATCTCAACGTCGTCGGCGAAGAAGACCGTGTCCGGCGCGACCAGCGTCACGCCGCGCCGCATCGCGTCCAGCCGCCGGCGGCGCTGGTATTCGGCTTCGGCCGCGGCGAGATCGACGCGGTCGTTCACGCCGAGCAGTTCGCTCTCCTCGCCCTCGACGACGGCGCACACGCCGCCTTCCGCGCGGGCCAAGGCGACGATGTCGGTCAGGTAATATTCGCCCTTGGCGTTGTCGTTCCCGACCTGGCGCAGCAGGTCGAACAGCCGCGCGCCGTCGACCAGCATGACGCCGGAATTGCAGAGGTCGATCGCCCGTTCCGCTTCGGTCGCATCCTTGTATTCGACGATCCGGTCGAGCAAGCCGGCCTCGTCGACGACGAGACGGCCATAGGCGTTCTCGCCCGCCGGACGCATGCCGAGCACGACGACCGTCGGCCGGTCCGCCGCGGCGCGGCGGTCCAGCATCGCCTGCAGGGTTTCCTGCGTGATCAGCGGGGTGTCGCCGAAAAGGATGAAGATGTCGCCGTCGAAGCCGGCGAACAGGCTGGCCGCCGACAGCGCGGCATGCGCCGTGCCCAGGGGCTCCTTCTGCACGGCGGTCGGCGTCGGGCGAACGGCCTCCGTGACGGCGGCGTGCGTCGGGGCCACCACGACGCCGAGCCGCTTCGCGCTCAGCGCCATCACCGTATCGAGGACGTGCGCGACCATCGGCTTGCCGCCGACCTGATGCAGGACCTTGGGAAGCTCGGACCGCATGCGCGTGCCCATACCCGCGGCAAGCACCACGGCGCCGACCGATCGGCGGTTCTCATTCGATACGATTGTCAAGCGACGCTCCCGTCGTTGATCATCGACTGCCTTGCGTTTGTGCTTTTTACGCAACAATTCCGCGCAGTCTACAGCAAGACCGTACTACGCTCCCCCCGCCCGGACCGAAAGAGGCATTCGTCACACTTCGGCTTATTCCGGATAATATATGCCTATAGCACACTTTCCGTTTCCGGAATCTCCTAATGCGACGACCCCGCGCAGTCCTCTTCGATCTCGACGGCACGCTGACCGACAGCGCGCCGGCCATCGCCCGGGCGCTCGCCGTCGTCTGGCGCGCCGCCGGCCGGTCGCCGCCGCCGCTCGACGCGGTGCGCGACATGATCGGCGACGGACCGGGCGTCCTGATAGAAAAGTCGCGTCAATTCAGTGGATTGAAGGAGGATGCGGACGCCGCCGCGGCGGAGGTCGACGCCTTCATGCAGGCGTATTCGGCGGACGGTCCCGGCGGCGACGCCTACCCGGATGCGCTGGCGACGCTGCGGTCGCTCGCCGCGGGCGGCACGGCGATGGCGGTCTGCACCAACAAGCCCCAGGCGGCCGCCGAACGGCTTCTCGCCGCACTCGGTTTCGCGCCGTTTCTGGCCGGCGTCGTCGGCGGCGACGCGACGCCACGCCGCAAGCCCGACCCGGCCCATGTGCAGCGGGCGCTTGCATTGCTGGCGGAAATCGCGCCCGAAGACGCGGTGCTCGTGGGCGACGGCCTGCAGGATGTCGCCGCCGCCGAAGCGGCCGGAGTCCCGGTCATCGTCGCACGCTACGGCTATGGCGGCGCCCACGCGGCCCGGCCGGACCTGCCGGCGATCGATGCGATCGGCGAACTCCCGGCGTTCCTGGAGCGCGCGGCGGATGCGTGAGGTGGCGAATCGCCCGCATCGGCCCCATCTTCTCCTCCACCGGAATTGAAGCCGAAGAGGGACCCATAATGCGCCACCTCGTCCGGCCCGCCCTGGCGGCGGCCGCTCTCGCGGCGATGCCGCTGCCGGAATCCGCCGCGGCGGCGGACAAGTCCGACGTCGCCAAGTTCATGGAGACCGGCATTTGCCCCGGCTGCGACCTCCGCCGCGCCAGCCTCAATCGCTTGAACAAGCCGGGCGTCAATCTCGAGAAGGCCATGCTGCGCGATGTCGACGGCAAGGAGGCCGTGCTGCCGAAGGCGAATTTCGCCGGGGCCGACCTCCGCCGGGCCGACTTCGAGAAGGCGGATTTCGGCGGCGCGAACTTCAGCAAGGCGCTGCTGGCCGGCGCCGACCTGGAGAAGGCGAACTTCGCCGGCGCCGACCTGTCGCGCGCGGACCTGAGCGAGGCCGATCTGGAAAAGGCCGAGTTCCTCGATGCGAACCTCTCCGGCGCCGTGCTCTCCGGCGTGCTCGCCAAACGCTCGACCTTTGCCGGCTCCGACCTCGCCGGCGCGGACCTCTCGCGCGGCCGGCTCGAACGGTCCGACCTGACCGGCGTGCGCATGCAGAAGGCGAATCTGCAGAACGCGGATCTGGAACGGACGGTCTTTCGCGACGCGGACCTCTCGGGCGCGGACTTCTCCGGCGCCCGCGCGACGCGCGCGGAATTCCAGGGCGCCAACCTCGTCGGCGCCCGCTTCGGCGATACGCTGCTTCGCCTGGCCGACTTCTCCCGCGCCGACCTGACGGACGCCAGGGGCCTCGACCAGGAGATGTTGAACACCGCCTGCGGCGACGCCGAAACGCGCCTGCCGGACGGCCTCAAAGTTCCGATGTGCGCGAAGTAGGCGCGCCAGCGGCGGCCGCAGCCGACGAACTGGCGGCCTGTGTTGCGGCTTTCCCGCGCGCCCGGGCGGCGCACCTGCCGACGCCGATCGAGGCCTTGCCGCGGCTGGGCGCGGATGTCGGGCTCGACCTCCATGTGAAGCGCGACGACTGCACCGGGCTCGCGTTCGGCGGCAACAAGATCCGACAGCTTGAGTTCTATTTCGGCGAGGCGATGGGTCGAGACGCGGACATCGTGCTGCTGACCAGCGCCGTGCAATCCAATTTCATGCGCGCGACGGCCGCGATGGCCAGGCGTTTCGGCATGGACGTCTCGCTGCAGCTCGAAGAGCGCGTTCCGGGCGTCGGACCGCTCTATCGCTCGAACGGCAACGTGCTGATCGACCGGCTGCTCGGCGCGGAATTCGAAGCCTACCCCGTCGGCGAGGACGAAGCCGGGGCGGATGCGGCGGTCGCGGCGAAGGCCGACCGGCTGCGGGCCGACGGGCGGCGGCCCTATGTCATCCCGCTCGCGGCGGGACATCCGCCGCTCGGCGCGCTCGGCTATGTCGACGCGGCGCTGGAACTGCAGGCTCAGATGGCCGAGACGGGGGCATTCGACGCGATCTTCGTCGGCTCCGGCAGCGCCTTGACCCATGCGGGCCTTCTGGTCGGGCTCCGGGCGCTCGGCATTCCGATCCGTGTCGTCGGGGTTTGCGTCCGGCGCGACGCGGCGGCCCAGGCCGCGCGGGTCGGCCGCCGGGCGGCTGATCTGGAGGCCATGCTCGGCCTTCCGGCGCGCGTCGCGCCGGCCGACGTCGAACTCGACGACAGCATGCTGGCGCCGGGCTACGGACAACTGAACGCGGATACGACCGCGGCGATCCGCGGCGCCGCGCGGCGGGAGGGCCTGCTGCTCGATCCGGTCTATACGGGCAAGGTGATGGCGGCGCTCGGCGGCCGGGCGGCCGAGTTCGACGGCGCCCGCGTTCTTTTCTGGCACACGGGCGGGCAGCCCGCGCTGTTCGCCTACGCCGACCTGCTCACGTAAGCCGCAGCAGGCGTTCCGCCAACGCCCGGTCGGGCGGCGGCGGCGGCCGCCAGTCGAGCGCGATGCGGTCGCCGTCGAACGGCCGGACATAGCCCGCCGCCGCAAGATCGTCCGCCATCCGCGCCAGATCGCGCGGCGGCAGCATGACGCCGGCCGCCCA
>DAINCG010000325.1:0-821 GCA_036732525.1 Pseudomonadota bacterium
CCGTCCGCCTGACCCGCCATATCGCGAGCCAGCCGGCCCTCCAGAAATACCGGCCGGAGGAGTTCAAGCCGGGGCCGGAAATCGACGGCGACGAGGCGCTCGCCAAGGCGGCGGGCGACATCGCGACGACGATCTTCCACCCCGTCGGCACCGCCCGCATGGGCGAGGACCCGGCCGCCCCGGTCGATTCCCGCCTTCGCGTGAAGGCGCTCGCCAACCTCCGCATCGCCGACGCCTCCGTCATGCCGACGATCACGTCGGGCAACACCAACAGCCCGACCCTGATGATCGCGGAGAAGGGGGCGGAGATGATTCTGGCGGACAGGAAAGGCCGGGCGGCGGCGGCCTAGGTCCGGACAGGGGCGATGGAGCTTCGCCTGGAAGGCGTCTCCCACGCCTATGGTGGGGCGACCGTGCTCGACGACATCTCGCTCGACATCCGGGCGGGCGAGATCGTCTGCCTGATCGGGCCGTCGGGCTGCGGTAAGTCCACGCTGCTCCGCCTCATCGGCGGGCTGGAGCGGCCGGCGGCGGGGCGGGTGCTGGCGGGCCGGCCGCCGCCCGACTCGCTCAACCCCCTGACCTACATCTTCCAGGATTTCGCGCTGCTGCCCTGGCGGACGACCGCCGGCAATGTCGAACTCGTGCTGGAGGACCACAGGCTTTCGAAGGCGGAACGGCTAGCGATCGTCGACGACGTGCTTCTGCGCACCAAGCTCGCCGACTTCCGGGACGCGCTGCCGAAGCAGTTGTCGGGCGGCATGAAGCAGCGGGTCGCGATCGCGCGGGCGCTCGCCGTCCGGCCGGCGGCGATGCTGGTC
>DAINCG010000325.1:831-1596 GCA_036732525.1 Pseudomonadota bacterium
CGCCCTGCTCTCGCGCCCGCGCATGCTGCTGCTCGACGAGCCGCTCTCCGCCCTCGACGCCCAGACGCGGGAGCTGCTGCTCGACGACCTCGTCGACCTCTGGACACGGCAGCCCTTCACCGGCGTCTACGTCACCCACAATCTCTACGAGGCGACCCGACTCGGCCGGCGCATCGTCGTGCTCTCAAGGCGGCCGGGCCGCATCCGCGACATCGTCGAGATCGACACGCCCTTGGGCGACCGGCGCATCGGCGACCCGGCGCTCGAAGCCGTGCAGCGGCGTCTCTGGCAGGCGATGCGCGACGAGGCCGAGGCCGCCGACCGGGAGCTCGCCGATGCCTGAGAAGCTGGCCCCCGTCCCCTTCCGCGGCGGCGGCTTCCGGCCGGAGCGGCGGCGCTGGGTCGGCTGGGCCGTGTTCGCGGGCCTGCTGGCGCTCTGGGAGGTCGCGACGCGGACGGGCGCGGTCTCAAGCCTGACCTTGCCGCGCCTTTCCGACGTGCTGCTGACCTTCGTCCAGCTCTACGACAGCGGCCTCCTCTTCAAGCATCTGCTGCCGAGCCTGCAGCGCCTCGCCGTCGGCGCGGCATTGGGGGCGGCGGCGGGCGTGCTCGTCGGTCTCGCCATCGGGCTCTTCACCCTGGCGCGGGCCGGGCTCGTGCCGGTGGTCGCCGCGCTTTTCCCGATCCCGAAGATCGCGCTCCTGCCGCTCTTCGTGATCTGGTTCGGCATCGACGAAGGCTCGAAATACGCGCTGATCGCCTTCG
>DAINCG010000325.1:1634-2680 GCA_036732525.1 Pseudomonadota bacterium
GGTCGCCACATATGGCGGCGTCGACAATGTCGACCGGGGCCTGATCCGCATGGGGCAGAGCTTCGGCCTCGCCTGGCTCTCGATCGTCCGAAAGATCGTGCTGCCGGGTGCCTTGCCGGCGATCCTCTCCGGCCTCCGCGTCAGCCTCTCGATCGCGATCATCCTGCTCGTCGCGGCGGAGATGCTGGGGGCCCAGTACGGCATCGGCGCCTACATCCTGGAGGCCGGCAGCCTCTACGACCTCGAACGCCTCTTCGCCGGCGTCATCATCCTCTCCGCGCTCGGCGTCACGGTGAGTTGGCTGATCGGTTTGGCGGAACGGCGGCTCCTGGCGTGGCGGGTCTAGTCAGGTCTCCACCGCCTCCCCGAACACCACGATCGCCGCGCCCAGAACCGCCAGCGCCGCGTAGAGCGCGACGCGCCAGGCGGGCGCGCCCGTGCGGCGGGCAGTCAAGGCCGCGAGGGCGGATTGCAGGGCGTAGTAGCCGGCGAAGGCGCGGGAGGCGTAGTTGATGATCTCGAAGACGCCGGCTGACCAGGTGAGCGCGAGGCCGATCGCGGCCAGGAGGGCGTAGGCCTTCCGGGGCGTGACGCGGCCGTTTGTGAGTTCTTGGAAGAGGCCGCCGGAGCCGCTGGTGTCGGCGACGGCGGCGCTGAACTGGGCGGCGAGGGCCGCCGCGACCAGGAGGCCCGGCAGGATCGGGGCGGCGGCGCGCATCATGTCGATGATCGCGGTCTCGTGCAGGCGGATCTGGCCCCGCTCGAAGAGGTAGGCGAAGAGCAGGATGTAGGCCATGTAGATCAGCGTCGTCAGCCATTGCGCCCAGCGCATCGACCGCCGGCGGGTCTCCGCGTCGTAGGCGGCGCCCAGATAGCGGGACGTCTCGAAGCCCTGCACGGTGATGATCAGGCCGAACCCCAGCGCCAGCGCGTCCCAGCCATGCCGCTCGGGCGGATTGACGACGAGCGCGCCCGCCGCCGCCCGGTCGGTCAGATAGACGGCGAGGCCGAGCAGCAGGCCGACGATGATCGCGAGCTTCAGGGTG
>DAINCG010000325.1:2713-5627 GCA_036732525.1 Pseudomonadota bacterium
TCCAGCATCTTGAAGCCGCGCGTCCAGCCGACGAACAGGATCACCAGGAAGACGGCGGTCGTGAGAAGCTGGGCGTGCCGCCGGTCGTCGACGCCGGTCAGGCTGACGCCGAAGGCGCCGAAGAGGTTCAGGTAGTAGGCGACAGAGACGACATAGGCGAAGGCGAGCAGCCAGGACGCGGCCGTCTCCATGGCGCGCTCGGCCGGCCCGCGCGCGCCTGCGCCCGCCTTCAGGGCCAGGATGTTGAAGCGGATCGCCCCGCCGAAGAGATATGCGACGGCGCAGAGCCCGGCCATCGTGAGCGGCGCATAGGCGCCGTAGGCGGCGTCGAGGATCGGCCCCAATACCAGGAAGCCGCTGCCGATGATCGAGGCGAGCGGCGTCGCCATCGCGCGCCATGTCCGCCGGCGGAGCGCCCAAGGCGACCAGAGCGCGAGCGCCGTCAGGACGACGGCCGCCAGGATCGCGACGTTGACCGCCATCGGCGGGCTCGCGCCCTCAGGCGAGGGCCTTCTGCAGGTTCTGGTCGAGCTTCGCGAGGAAGCGCTGGGTCGTCAGCCAGCCCTGCTCCG
This sequence comes from Pseudomonadota bacterium, assembly GCA_036732525.1. Classification (GTDB taxonomy): domain Bacteria; phylum Pseudomonadota; class Alphaproteobacteria; order Bin95; family Bin95; genus VMCJ01. Next base: position 3,286 of record DAINCG010000325.1, read on the forward strand.
GGCCGACCAGGATGGCGAGGTCCTTGGTCATGAAGCCGCTTTCGACCGTCTCGACGCAGACCTTCTCGACCGCCTTGGCGAATTGCTCGACCTCCGGCGTGTCGTCGAACTTGCCCCGATAGTAGATCGCCTGGGTCCAGGCGAAGATCGACGCGATCGGGTTGGTCGAGGTCTCGCGGCCGGCCTGGTGCTCCCGGAAATGGCGGGTGACGGTGCCGTGCGCCGCCTCCGCCTCGACGCACTTGCCGTCGGGCGTCAGCAGGACCGAGGTCATCAGGCCGAGGGAGCCGAATCCCTGGGCGACCGTGTCGGACTGCACGTCGCCGTCGTAGTTCTTGCAGGCCCAGAGATATCCCCCCTCCCACTTCAGGGAGGAGGCGACCATGTCGTCGATCAGTCGGTGTTGGTACCAGAGGCGACGCGACTCGAACGCCTCCTTGAACTCGGCGTCGTAGATCTCCTGGAAGATGTCCTTGAAGCGGCCGTCATAGGCCTTGAGGATCGTGTTCTTCGAAGAGAGATAGACCGGGAAGCGCCGCTCCAGGCCGTAGTTGAAGCAGGCGCGGGCAAAGCCCCGGATCGAGTCCTCGAGGTTGTACATCGCCATTGCGACGCCGGCTTCCGGGAAGTCGAAGACCTTGCGGACGATCGGCTCGCCGCCGTCGGCGGGCGTGAAGGTCATGGTGAGCTCGCCGGCGCCCGGCACGACGAAGTCGGTCGCGCGATATTGGTCGCCGAAGGCGTGGCGGCCGATCACGATCGGCTTGGTCCAGCCCGGCACGAGGCGCGGCACGTTCCGGCAGACGATCGGCTCCCGGAAGACCGTGCCGCCCAGAATGTTGCGGATCGTGCCGTTAGGCGAGCGCCACATCTCCTTCAGGCCGAATTCCTCGACCCGGGCCTCGTCCGGCGTGATCGTGGCGCATTTGACGCCGACGCCGTATTCCTTGATCGCGTTGGCGGCGTCGACGGTGATCTTGTCGCGGGTCTCGTCGCGCTTCTGGATCGACAGGTCGAAATACTTCAGGTCGATGTCCAGATAGGGCAGGATGAGCTTCTGCTTGATGAAGTCCCACATGATGCGGGTCATCTCGTCGCCATCCAGCTCGACGACCGGATTCTTCACCTTGATTTTCGCCATGGCGCAGGACGCTCCTCGGACGCGACGGAAAACGTCCGGAACCTACCGAGAGCCGGCGGCCGTCGCCACCCCGAATTCCGGCGGCGCCGCCGGCTTGCGGCAAGGGGCCGCGTCGGCGGCGGCGCAGGGTTAGTCTATGTCCGCATCCATGTCCGCGTCCGCCCGCCATTCGTCCGCCCATCCGCCGCGCTATGCCGACGTCCTGCCGGAGGGCGCGCGCGCCGTCGTCGGGACGTGGCTCTTGCTGGTCGCATTGCTGGTCGGGCTGATGACCGTGATCGGCGGCGTCACGCGCCTTACCGAATCCGGCCTCTCCATGACGGAGTGGCGGCCGTTGATCGGCTGGCTGCCGCCGATGTCGGACGGGGAGTGGACGCGCGTCTTCGAACTCTACCGCCAGACGCCGGAATACCGGCTGATCAACGCCGGCATGACGCTCGACGAGTTCAAGACCATCTTCTGGTGGGAGTTCATTCACCGCGTGTGGGGCCGCCTGATCGGCGTCGCCTACGCCCTGCCGCTGATCGCCTTCTGGATAAAGGGATGGGTCCGGCCGCCGTTGCGCGGCCGGCTTTTGACGCTGTTGGCTCTGGGCGCATTGCAGGGCGGCATCGGCTGGTGGATGGTCAAGTCCGGGCTGGTCGACCATCCGGACGTCAGCCATTTCCGACTGGCGGTGCATCTCGCGGTCGCGTTCCTGATCGCGGGGCTCTTGGTCTGGACCGCGCTCGACGTCATGGCCGCGCGGCCGGCGCCTGCGCCGCGGGGCCTGCGCCGCCATGGCTGGACGATCCTGGTCGCGCTCTACGCCGTCATCGGCCTCGGCGCGTTCGTCGCCGGCACCAATGCCGGGATGATCTACAATGAGTTCCCGCTGATGGGCGGCCACTGGATTCCGGACGACTACGGCTTCATGTCGCCCTGGTGGCTGAACCCGCTGGAGAACCACGCCGCGATTCAGTTCAATCATCGCTGGGCGGCGCTGGCGACGGCTGCGCTGATCCTCTGGCTCTGGGCGCGCGGCCGGGCGGCGCCGCTCGCGCCGGCGCAGGCGCGGGCGCTCGGCTGGATGGCGGCGATCGTCCTTCTACAGGTCGCGATCGGCGTGGCGACGCTGCTGACCGTCGTCTGGCTGCCGCTCGCGGCGGTGCATCAGGCGGTGGCGCTCGCCCTCTTCCTCGCGGCCGTATGGACGGTCTGG